>CAZMRM010000097.1:3044-10835 GCA_964568515.1 uncultured Chitinophaga sp.
CCGCCAATAATGATATTATCTGCTTTGCTGATGAGTTGTTCCAGTATCAGAATTTTATCCGATACTTTTGCTCCACCCATAATCGCAGTAAAAGGTTTTTCCGCATTATTCAATACTTTATCAATATTGGATAATTCTCCACTCATCACATAACCAAAGCATTTATTCTCAGGAAAAAACTGGGCAATCACAGCAGTGGAAGCATGCGCACGGTGTGCTGTTCCAAATGCATCATTTATATAAAAAGAACCCAGGGCAGCCAATTGTTTCGCAAATCCGACATCGCCTTTTTCTTCTTCTTTATGAAAACGTAAATTTTCAAGCAGTAAAACTTCCCCTGCTTTTAATTTATTCGCTGCATTGGTAGCAGGATCCCCTACACAATCAACAGCAAATTCAACCGGACGATTCAATAATTTACTCAGATGCGGTACAATGTGCTTTAATGAATATTTCTCTGCAGGCCCTTCCTTTGGCCTCCCTAAATGGGACATTAGAATAACGCTTCCTCCGTCAGACAATATTTTATTGATGGTGGACAGTGCTGCACGCATCCGGGTATCATCTGTTACTTTATAGGTACTGTCCAAAGGTACATTAAAATCAACACGGATCAACGCCTTTTGGTTCTTAAAGTTGTAATTATCAACTGTTTTCATTCGTCAGGGATTTATTTTTTTGCATTGCAAAAATAGTGTTTCTTGTTACATGTAAAAGCATTCATCATATGGATCTGTTTTTAAAATAGAATATGCTCAATCAAGAGGTTCATATAAGCCATAGATAAGCGGATTTGACCGCACAGCTTTTAAGTTCAGGTCTTCGATCCTCAGATTTTTTTTGTCCTTGTTCCAGACATAGATTTTTAATTCTGCTTCCGGATATTTTTTAAAATCAAAACTGGTTAGCGGTATGGATAAGATCAGTTTATTTCCTGCTTTGTTATCATTGTAATCAAAATAATTACTGCCCCTCCATTCAATTTGTTTTCCGTTTTCTTCAATCGTTCCTACTAACACAGGATCAGAGGATGAATCCTGAGGAGATAACTTTACGCTAATGAGCACTTCTGTATGCCTGTTATAAACCATTTCTTTTAATTTAAATAAAAAAGGCTGACCGTATTCGGTCGTGCTGTCCATATCACTTTTCCCGGAAATCAATGTTTTTTCGAAAACTATTTCTTCCGGATTTTCCACACCTGTTTTCTGCTTTGAAAAGCAATAGATGGAATAGGTGAAACCTTCTTCTTTGTCAACTAAATAAGGATATTTGTCTTTTACAATTTGTACATACTCCGAAGGGATATCCCCTCCAATAATAAAGTAGTTCGTGTTCCTGCTATTTACAAACGAACGAAAAGCCTTTGGTGTGGGATGCTGACGAATGGAACCATAATTTGTTTCATCAAATTTTACAGTTAACCTTTCCAAATAATGTTTCTTTAAAATCGGTTTTAAATAAAAAGGGACTATTATTTCAACCGTTACATCTTTTGAACTGCTTATTTTACTTACGTTTTCCTCAGTGAAAGCAACTTGTTGCTGAAAAGGCTGATGATAAAAAACCTGGAAATGTTTTCGCTCTAATGCCAAAGAAGAAGTGCCTGCAATTAATATGAGAAGTACAAGGATTGCATTTTTTTTGACATTCAATTCGTCATACAAGGAAAATAAAAACATCAATAAAAAAGGGAAAGCAAACAAAAGTGTTGAAAATTGAATGATTGCGCTCACACTGACTGAATAAAAATATTGTATGAAAAAAAACAAGAAGAACCAGGTTACACAAAGAATCCTGAATTTATTCGTTTTGCGTATTTCTTTATTATTCCAGAATATACTCCATGCAATTATTATAAAACCCAATGCATACATTCCGTGAGAAAAATGAAAAACATATTTTAAATAGGTATACAACCAACCCGAATCGGGTGAGGTTAGCCAGCCTCCTTCACCTCCCAAACCTCCTTTACTTAATTGGAATAACAGAATAGGAACATTGGGTAAATAAAATAAACAGATGAAAATACCAGACAAAAAATAGGTTTTCCAGATTTCCTTGTTTAAAAATGGAATTCCGGAAAGACCTACAATAAAGGCAAATAGTAATGTAAAGTGATGATTGTATGCACAACAGATTGCTGCAACCGTAAATCCGGTTAACCATTTTTTAGGGTGTGATTCATCAAACAAAAACTTGCTCCAGCAAAAAACCAGCAGCAAGCAAAAAAAAAGTCCGGTGGCATAAGGACGAGACAGCTGACTATACATAACCGGATATTGCAGAACAGCCATAAAAGAACCTGTTACAAGGGCCACTGAAACATTGAACCAGTTTTTTGCTATTTTATAAGTAAGAAGAACGGACAGAAGACCACATACAATAAAAGGAAATTTCACAATCATTTCATTGGTCCCGAAAAGCTTCGTCCAATAGTACAAAAATACTTGAACTCCCGGAGGATGGGTATCATTTATTTCGGAGCCATAGATGATAACATCATTTACTGAGCTGTATAGTGTTCTACCTAAGGCACTCAATTCGTCATGCATGTAAGGTATGGCAGAGAAGTTCCAGAACCTTAAAATGAATGCAACTGCAAAAATCAAAAAAAACAAGAATTGATTTACATACCTTTTTTTTTCAATCATGATAATTATTCGTTAATTCCGAATTAATAGCTTTTAATGGGGTTTCGTATCCTTTTAAAATTTTCTCTTTTTTAAGTATCTGTTTTCCTGTCCTGTCATTTCATCTTTATCCTTTTTACTTTTGTCTTTATAACCCAATAAATGAAGCACACCATGAATGATGACACGATGCAATTCATCATTCAACGTTTTTGAAAATGTTATTGCATTTTCTTTCACCCGTTCCACGCTAATATAGATATCGCCACTGATGAGGATTTCTTTCAGTCCTTTGGAATAATCAAAAGTAATAATATCTGTATAGGTATTGTGTTTTAAATAGTGCTGATTGATAGATAAGAGATAGGCATCAGAACAGAAAATAAAATTTATCTCTCCCACTTTCTTTCCTTTATTCTCAATGGTTCCCATGATCCATTTTTTGATCGGTGTTTTATTTTTCAATGTAAAAACAACATCCTCTGTGTGAAAATAGATCATTTATTAAAGAAATTTCTGTTGAATTTATTTTATCCCTTTCCGTTCTTTCCATAGTTGATTGAATGATTTGACCGCAACCTGCGGTAGATCCCTTCTTTCACCCCATTGTTTTTTAAAAAATTGTTTCAATAGGAAATTTTTAATTTTCGCTCCGCCTTTATCCATTTTATTCCGCTTAAGCATTGCTTTTTTCCAAAATAACCAAACCCAGCTTTCTGTTTTCGGTGATAACTTTGTGTCAACGGACAACTTGCGGTTTAAAAGTAAAAGTTTGTGGATGTCTATTTTAACGGGGCAAACTTCTGTACATCTGCCACACAAGGTTGAAGCGAAACTCAAATGTTTAAACTCTTCCATTCCTTTGAAATGGGGAGACAGGATAGAACCTATTGGTCCGCTATAGGTTGTTCCATAAGAATGTCCTCCTATGGTTTGATAAACCGGGCAGGCATTTAAACAGGCACCGCACCGGATACAGGAAAGCGCCCGTCTCTGCTCCGTCTCTGCAAGCACATTTGTTCTTCCGTTATCCAGAAGAATAACATACATTTCTTCCGGACCATCTGTTTCTCCTGCTTGGCGAGGACCTGTATAGATTGTATTATAAACCGTTAATTGTTGACCGGTCCCGTATGTTGATAATAATGGCCAGAATAAATCAAGGTCCATTACCGAAGGTATTATCTTTTCAATGCCGGCAATCGCTATCTGAATTTTTGGAAAAGCGCTTGACATGATCCCATTTCCTTCATTCTCCGTAACGGCTACAGCTCCAATATCTGCAATTAAAAAATTACCACCGCTTACTCCTACCTCTGCCTTACTGTATTTACTTCTTAGCTCTTTTCTTACAAAATTTGTAACCTGTTCTGGCGTCCAGTCTAAAGGTGTATTCTTTTTTTCATGAAACGTTTTTGCCACATCTTCTTTTGAAAGATGCATCGCCGGTGTAACAATGTGATAGGGAGGTTCATTTCTCAGCTGCACAATGTATTCACCCAGATCGGTCTCAATGCTTTCTATTCCGTTTTTTTCCAGCGCATGATTAAAATCTATCTCTTCTGTAACCATTGATTTGGCTTTTACCACTGTTTTGGCATTCGCCTTCTTCATAATCTGCAGTACCTCTTTTATCGCCTCTTCCGCATCTTGCGCCCAGATAACTTTCCCACCCCGTTTTGTAAAATTCCCTTCAAAATCAATTAAATATTTTTCCAGTTTATCAATCGTTTTTTGCTTTAATGCTGATGCACGGGTTTTGGCAAGCTCCAGATTACTGAATTGCTGTTTTCCTTGGATTACCTTTTTATCGTATTGGGTAATATTGTGTTGTATCGTTTTGCGATGCACAATATCGAACGCTTTATTTTCTGATGCTTCAATGAATTTTTCTGCTGCCGACATATTTTTCAATTACCTGTTTACGTTAATTTTTCCTTTCCTAATTCTTGTTTGAATCCACCAGAATTCGTCTATCCTGGTTTGCAATTTTCCAGGCGGTCAAAAATACCAAACGAGTAATTTTTTCCATTTTTTTAAAATCTATTTTTTCTACTTCATCTGTCTCCTTGTGGTAATCGGCATGCACACCATTAAAATAGAAAATAACCGGAATTCCGTTTTTTGCAAAATTATAGTGATCCGAACGATAGTAGTATCGGTTTTTGTCTTTCTCATCATTATAAGTATAATCGAGTTTTAAATTACAATAGGTAGCATTTATATGCTCATTGATCTGATGAAGTTCCGAACTCAGTTTATCAGATCCTAT
Source organism: uncultured Chitinophaga sp. (assembly GCA_964568515.1). Lineage (GTDB taxonomy): Bacteria > Bacteroidota > Bacteroidia > 2-12-FULL-35-15 > 2-12-FULL-35-15 > 2-12-FULL-35-15. Next base: position 7,950 of record CAZMRM010000097.1, read on the forward strand.
AATATAAATATAATTCGGATTTCCCCTGTATTTCTCATCTTCACGTCCGATCATATCAATATTCAGGTTGCATACCGTTTGTTTTAAAGGATATTCAGGATGATTTACGTAATAATCAGATCCCAGTAGTCCTTTTTCTTCCCCGGCGAAGGCAATGCATAATATACTTCTTCTCGGACCATGACCTTCTTTTTTTGCTTCCGCAAATACTTTTGCTATGTTTAATATGGCAGATGTTCCTGATCCGTCATCATCTGCACCATTAAAAACGATGTTACCATCTTTTCCTAAATGATCGTAATGGGCCGAAATAATGATGATTTCTGACTTCAGATCGCTCCCTTCAATAAAGCCCAATACATTCTCTGAAGCTAATTTTTCTGCAACATTTTTTATGCTGATCGTTAGCTGTGTCTTTATTTTCTTTTGCTGCGGTGCCTGCTTTTTACTGATTTTTTGTTGCAGCTCATCTATTTTCTCCTTTTTCAGTAACTGATTACCCATTTCTTTGGATATATAAATCACAGGAATTTCTCCTCTTCCTTTTTCAAGCCTTATAAAAGGTGATTTTGTTTTGTTTATTTCCAGATCTTTTTCAAAATTGTTGGATACAATCAATAATGCAGTGACTCCTTTCTTATAAGCCCTTTCAATTTTTTTCTTGTAAAATGTGGACCATTCGGAAAGAGTTTTGGATCCGGTAATGAAAGAAATTGAGTCTTCCCTCAGAGGTTCTCCTTCCAGTATCATGATAACCTTCCCTTCAACTGAAACATTTTTATAATCATCATAGGTATTTTCTTCAATTCCATACCCCAAAAACAATATGTTCTTTTGAATTGTCTCCAACTGAGTTCTTCCTTGTAACAGGAAATAATCTTTTCCTGAAACAAATTCCTTGTCCTTCGTTTTAATTACTGGGATTTGGCTAACAATAGGATTATTCCTTAATGTTTCAATGGAAAAATTTTGATAATAGGTTTGTCCGTTATATGGAGGGATACCGGCATTTTTAAATTGATCGGCAATATAAGATGCTGCCATTTTCTGGCCTTTTTTTCCTGTTTCCCGACCTTCATATTCATCGGATGCCAGCACATGCAGGTATTCACTCATTACCTCCGATTTAATTAATTCGGAATAGTGAATGGCTACGGAATCCTTTTGTTGAGCAACAAGAACTACCGGGAAAAGAAAAGTGATTATAATCCCTATTTTCATCAAAATTGGTATGGAATGATCGGTATTGTAATTGAAATCAGCAGCCCTCTGAAATTTTAGCTATTCTTCCTTCATGACGTCCACCCTCAAAAGAAGTTGTATAAAATACTTCCACACACTTTTTAGCTTCTTCTTCTTTAATAAAACGGGCAGGGAGTGTTAAAATATTGGCATCATTATGAAGTCTTGCCAATTCTGCAATTTCGGCATTCCAGCACAATGCAGAACGTATCCCTTTATGTTTATTGGCAGTCATATTGATCCCATTGCCGCTGCCACACATTAATAAACCATAATCTGTCTCTTTCTTTTCAACAGCGTCAGCCACTGCGTGCGCAAAATCAGGATAATCTGCCCGTTCTTCCGAATAAGCACCAAAATCCTTTACTTCCCATCCCTTGGCCTGTATATATGATTTTAATTTTTCTTTTAACGCATACCCTGCATGGTCACAACCTATTGCTATTTTCATCTTGTCTTTTTATTTGTAAATTTTATACAAAAATACTTGAAATTAACAGCTTTTGAGGCTTATTAACATGTTTGTAAAGGTTAAAAATAAAGAACTGATAATTAGCACTCTAATTTAATTTTTATTAACAGAAATCCTGTTGATAATAATTAATCCTGTTATGAATGTCTGTAAGAATTATTTAGGATTTTAAAAAATATGTTTTGCATATGGGAATCTTTCACATTACAAAATTCTATTCCCCAAATTTTAACAGTAAGAATCAACAAATTCATAACACAAATTAACGTACTTTTGTAAAATAGTTTTAAGATGATAAATGGTTTGGATGAATTGTTAATAATTGAATTATTACTATTAATCAACCAGTTAGTTTCTCATAACTTTTAATTGAATGTTAATGAATTGTGAAAAATGAATTATGTATTCATTTCAGTTTATTTTTTTTCACATTACTAACAGACCAATAACAACAACAAATTTTTTAAATCAATTTTAAATTATAAATGTTATTAATATGGAAAGCGATTTAATTTCAAAAGGCTTTGTGGATGTTCCTGTTGATTTTTCTTTAGATTTGTTCGCTGAAATTAAAAAACTTAAAAAAGAAAAGAATGCAATCATACTTGCTCATTACTACCAGGATGCAGATATACAGGATGTGGCGGATTATATTGGGGACAGCCTGGGCTTATCGCAGGAAGCAGCAAAAACGGATGCAGATATAATTTTGTTTGCAGGTGTGCATTTTATGGCAGAGACGGCAAAAATTCTTTGCCCTGATAAAAAAGTAATTCTACCTGATTTAAGGGCCGGCTGTTCATTAGCGGATTCATGTCCTGCAGATAAATTTGATGAGTTTAAAAAACAGTATCCTGATCATTTGGTGATATCTTATATCAATTGTACAGCAGAATTGAAAACATTGACGGATATTGTGTGTACTTCTACAAATGCCGTTAAAATTGTAGAAAGTATACCAAAGGATCAAAAAATAATATTTGCTCCCGATAAAAACCTGGGAGCATACATAAAAAAAGTAACGGGCAGGGATATGGTGATATGGGATGGAGCCTGTATGGTGCATGAAATTTTTTCATTGGAAAAGATTGTTAAATTGAAAAATCAGCATCCGAAAGCTTTATTACTGGCACATCCTGAGTGTGAGGAGAGTTTACTGGATATTGCGGACT
>CAZMRM010000098.1:0-2992 GCA_964568515.1 uncultured Chitinophaga sp.
CTGTTGTAAGCAGTGGCGGATGTACTCCTGCTACTTCTACTATTGCAACAGTATCGTTAACACCAGCATCAGAAGCAGGTGCTGCTATTGCAACTGCTCCTAAAATATGCAGTGGCGAAACAACTACTATTACACTTACAGGCTATGCAGGAAGCATTCAATGGCAATCGGATGCATCTGGTACTTTTACTGATATTTTTGGTGCAACAGGTAATATTTATATAACTACCAACTTAGTAAAATCAACTTCTTTCAGAGCTATTGTAATCAATGGAAATTGCTTAGCTGATACTTCCACTATTGCAACAGTTGATCTATTCCCCGCTTCAGTAGGAGGAACACCAACAGCATCTGCCTTAACAATTTGCAAAGGTGGCACTACAACATTGACTTTAACAAAATATACCGGAACCATTCAATGGCAAACCAACGCATCAGGAAATTTTGCAGATATACCAAATGCAACCGGAGTTTCTTATTCAACTCCTATATTAACGGTTCCGACGGAATACCGTGCTATTGTAACAAGCTCAAATTGTTCACCTGCTATTTCAACAATTATTAAAATTCAGGTAACAGATGCTTTGGAAGGAGGATTTGCTTCTGCATCTCCTGCTACTGTATGTGACAGTTCTACCACTACCATTAACTTATCAAGCTATAAAGGTCTGATTCAGTGGCAACAGGATTCTTTAGGAAGCTACGTTGATATTCCCGGAGCTACCGCTAATCCATACATTACTCCTCCGTTAAAAGCAAATACGATTTATCGTGCTAAATTAACCAGTGGCAGTTGCCCGACTGTTTACTCACAACCTGTAACAGCTTATGTAACTCCGACTCTTTATCCCGGAAAGATCACTTCTTATCCAGGTACTATATGCAGTGGAGAAAATACAAAGCTTGTCATTACCGGACATACAGGAAATGTTCAATGGGAAAAAGATTCCGTTGGACAATTCGTAGACATTCCGGGACAAACCGGGGATACCTGCATCATTAATAAACTGGTTACCTCCACCACTTTCCGCGCAAAAATAAGCAGTGGAAACTGTACATCTGTTTTCCCTGCTCCTTATACTGTTAGCGTTACTGTAGTGGATCCTCCTATCGGTGATTCCGTTCAACAGTTCTGTTCTATTACAAATCCAACACTTCAGAATATTCTAATTAAAGATTTAACAGCGGATCCTATTAAATGGTATACATCTCCAACAGGTGGTATTTCATTGCCGTCATCAACATTATTAACAGATGGTATGACCTATTACGCTTCACGACTTGCATATGGTTGTGAATCATATATACGATTTAAAGTAAAAGTTACCGTTTTCAAATCCGCAGTTGTGATTAATCATCCTGCTACTTTAACAACATGTCCTGATGCTAAAGCTACCTTTGCTGTAAAAGGAGATGGTACAGGACTTAACTATAAATGGATGATTGATGAGACCGGAGCTCAAACCAACTTTAAATATATTACAGATACCATCACTTTTAAAGGAGTCAACACCGATTCACTGATTGTTCCTGTTGTTAAACCTTATATGAGCGGCTTCTTCTTTAAATGTGTTGTTAAAGGAAGTTGTGCTTCTACGGATTCAACTTTTTCTAATCCGGCTGCATTGATTGTTGGAGAAGGCACAACCATCACTCACCAGCCACTATCCTTACGCTTATGCTATGGGGACACCTTAAGCTTTTCCGTAGTCGCTAAAGGCTCTGCCCTTACTTATCAGTGGCAGATAGATAGTTCCGCAACCGGATTTACAGATTTAAAAAATGATACGCTATACAAGAACACAACGACTTCAAGATTACAAATAATGGCATTCAGACCTTCCATGACAAATTATAAATATCGTTGCGTTGTGAATAGCCAAATCTGTGGAACAAGCAATAACTCACAGGAAGCAATCATTACATTTGATGAGGAATGTAACGTATACCCTATAAACGTTCCCACCGGTTTCTCTCCTAATGGAGATGGTGTAAACGATAAACTGGTGATAGAAGGGTTAGAGAATTTTCCGGGAGCAACTATCAGAATATACAATGTATGGGGTGACCTGGTGTACGAAAAAGAGAATTATCAAAATGACTGGGAAGCCCGCGCAAACGTTAAAAATGTTGTAGGAGATGGTAAATTACCAGCAGGTACTTACTATATTTTTATCGATCTAAAATCAGGTAAGAAAGGTAAAGGTTCATTCTTAATTATTAAATATTAAAATAGGAATTCACTATAAAAATGAAAAACGGAAAACGGAAAACGGCATTATTAACGGCAATCCTATTTTTAAGCCAGCTGGTATCTTATGCGCAATATGGTCCGACCTTTACCCAGTATATCTTTAATGAAGCCTTCATTAATCCGGCCTATATTGGTTCACAGGATGCATTGGCGGTGAATGCATCTTATCGCAATCAATGGGTAGGGATAGATGGTGCTCCTGTTACCCAAACGCTGGTAGCACATAGTCCGGCTTTCCACAAAAAAATAGGAATTGGCTTAACTGCATTTAATGAGAAAATAGGGGTTTTAAAAACAACAGCCGGATACATTAATTTTTCCTATAGAATTATTATGCCAAAAGCTACGCTATCTTTTGGATTACTGGGTGGTATACAAAGCATAAGAGAAGATCTTACGAAAGTAAAAACAATCCAACCAATGGATGACCAATTCATGTACAATACACCAAGAGTGGTAAGTCCAAATTTTGGTTTTGGTATGTATTATTATTCTAAAAAATTGTATGCCGGAATCTCCATTCCAAGATTCATGCAAACCACATATGGAGCTGATACAGCCAAAGTTATTCACAGGGTAAATCCAAAAAATTTTACCTATTATACTGCGTTAGGGTACGTTTTTGATGCGAATGAAAATGTAATTTGGAAACCATATATTCTAACAAAAGTTATTCAGGGAGCACCAATACAAGCAGATTTTGCATTAATGGCTCTCTTTCATAAAGTTTTATGGGTG
>CAZMRM010000098.1:3002-10828 GCA_964568515.1 uncultured Chitinophaga sp.
TGCTTCCTACAGAACCGACCGTACATTGTCAGGAATTGTTGGTATTCAATTTACCCCTCAATTAAAATTAACCTATTCATATGACTACACTTTTTCTGCTTTACAAAAATACAATTCCGGTTCTCATGAAATTCAGTTAAGTTATATTTTTAGCTTTAACAAAGAAAAAATTGTTACACCACGTTTATTTTAATCAGAGCAAATATCAATTAGACTTATGAAATTTTTATTTAGGATCCTGGTAATTATTCTTCTTTTTTGTTTAAATACAAATACAATTGTTGCTCAAAATTCTTCACCACTTTATCTTAAACAAGCCAACAAATCATTTAATAATAAAGCATATAATGATGCCATTCCGCAATATTTATATTGCATAAAAAAGGATTCCTCCTTACATGAAGCTGTTTTCAACCTGGCAGAATGTTACCGTTTAACCAGTCAACCTGTTAATGCAGAGACCTGGTATAAAAAAGCTGTACAACTAAAAGAGAGTGAACCAATTCATCAATTGTATCTTGGTGAGGTCTTAATGCAAAATAGAAAATATGAAGAGGCAAAAAAATGGTTTGAGCTTTATTCAAAAAATGCGAGTGATGACAGCAGAGGTTATGAACACCTGCAATCCTTAAAACAGATCAGCAAATATTATAAAGACAGTTCTTTTGTCAAGATTAATAAGATTAATATTAACTCCCCTGAGTCTGATTTTTCTCCTGTTCAATACAAAAACGGGCTTATATATACTTCTGCAAGAAAAAGAATGTCGTTGATAGAACGAACACAAGCCTGGACAGGCAAAAACTTCTTTTCTCTTTATTACGCTGAAAAGAAAGACAGCATTACTTTTTCTCGTCCAAAATTGTTTGCACCAGAATTACAAATCCATTATAATAATGGCCCTTTATGTTTTAGTAAAGATTTTAAAACCATTTATTTTACACGAAATAACCCCAATGGTAATAGCAGCGATAAAATCATAAAACTTGAAATTTATGAATCACATGTACAATTGGATGATGTGCATTGGGACGAGCAAATCATTCCTTTTCGCTGGAACAGCAATACTTATAACTGCGCTCATCCTGCCTTGAGCGCAGATGGTACAAAGCTGTATTTCAGTTCCGATATGAAACTGGGATTTGGAGGAATGGACCTATATGTTTGTAAACGTGATGGCGATGTATGGAGCGAACCCGAAAACCTTGGGCCTAAAATAAATACACCCGGAAATGAAGTATTTCCATATGTTGATACAGATGAAATATTATATTTTTCTTCTGATGGACATGATGGTTTGGGAGGTCTGGATATTTTTTCATCGGAATTAACAAACGGAAGTTATTCTTCTATAGAAAACTTAGGTGCACCTTTCAACAGCAATTCAGATGACTTTGGAATAAATGTCTCCTCTAAAAGAGGTTATTTTAGTTCAAACAGAGGCCATCAGGGTATGGATGATGATATTTATCATTTTATCAATACCAAACCAGATAAAACGAGGCTGCTTATAAAATTGGTGGATAGCGTAACACAACGAACCATTGCCAATACGTTTGTCGATATTCGTGATGTTCTTACAAAAGAATCTCTTCCCGTAATTGAAAGCAATGGTTTATTATATGCCGATCTAATTCCGGGCTTCGATTATATATTTGAAGCCGATGCTGAAAATTACCGCTCAAAAACAATAGTCCCCAACATTGTGAATCAACAAAAAACAGTGATCATCCCAATGGCCAGAATACCTAATTCAAAAAGACCTGAAGGATTTGCGAATATTTGTCTTACCGGTTATGCCTACTCTTTTGTTGACGGCAAAAAAACAGCTATGTCCAATGTCCCTATTTTATTGATAGATAATGCAACCAAAGAAAAAGTGATGGAAGGTAAATGCGATTCATATGGAAAATATAAAATTTGCAACGTTCCTGTTAACCGCACCTATAAAATACAAACCTCTTTTTCCAATTATTTTGGAAGTGATGTTGAACTTCACACTCAAAACATTCAATACGATAGTACGATTTACCAGGACTTCAATTTTGATAAAATTGTTTTAGGTAAAGTAATTAAAATTGAAAACTTAAACTTTGAGCCTGGAAAATCAGATTTATCCGTACCTGCAACCGCAGAATTGGATAAAATTGTTGACCGGTTAAAAGACAATCCTAAAATTGTGGTTGAATTAGGTGTACATACGGATTGCAGAGGACTTGCACAGAATAATCTTGATATATCAGATGAAAGAGCACATCTGATCAAAGAATACGTTGTCAGTAAAGGTATAGATTCTAAAAGGGTCACCTTTATCGGATATGGAGAATCTGTTCCGGTTAATAAATGTGAATGTGAAGAAACTGTTGTGGTTCCTTGCAGTGAGCAAGAGCATCAGCAAAATAACCGTGTTGAATTCAAAGTAATCGGTTTCCTGAAAAACGGTATTATTGTTAGCGAGTAAAAGGAATATGTTTTTATCTGTTTAAATTGGAGGAAGCGGAGACTTCTTCCATAATCCTTGTAACTGTTTCAATTACTTTATCCACCTCTTCGCTACTGGTATATTTGCCCAGGCTAAAACGGATGGAACTGTAAGTGGCATCATCACTTAATCCCATTGCTTTTAATACATGAGAAGGCTGTGCAATGGCCGAAGTACAAGCAGATCCCATAGCTACCCCGATATAGGGCATTTTATTAATTAAGATTTCGGATCGGACCTTTAGAAATGAAATATTTGTTGTATTGAATAAGCGATTTTTTGTACTGCCATTAATAAAAACATCATCCAACTCACACAATTGTTGTTCTAACTTTGTCCTTAATCTTGATATACGGGCAGCATCATCCCACATTTCCTGTTTCGCAATTTCACAAGCTTTCCCCATTCCTACTATTCCTGTAACATTCAAGGTTCCCGACCGTAATCCTCTTTCATGTCCTCCTCCATCTATTAAAGGAAATAAGGTAACCCGCGGCTCTTTTCTTCTTACATACAATGCTCCTGTGCCTTTAGGCCCATAGAATTTATGAGCACTTAAACACATTAAATCTATGTGCTCATCCATTACGTCTATGTTTAGTTTTCCAACAGCTTGTGTCGCATCACACATGAAAATACTATTATTGGCGTGAACCATATCCGCAATCCGTCTTATGGGTTGAATGACACCTGTTTCATTGTTTGCATACATAACACTCACTAAAATAGTTTGGGGACTGAGCGCTCCACGTAAATCATCCAAATCGATTAACCCTTCACGATCTACAGGTAAATAAGTAATGCGTGCTCCTTTCTTTTCAAGTGCATGACAAGTATCCAATACAGCTTTGTGTTCTGTTGAAACAGTAATAATATGATTTCCCTTGGTTTGGTAGTTTTCCCAAACACCTTTGATCGCTAAATTAATTGCTTCTGTGGCACCGGATGTAAAAATCAATTCTTGTTCCATGCAATTGATCAGATCTGCTACTTGTTTACGAGCAGTAGTCACTGCATCTTCCGCTATCCAGCCAAAGGCATGCGTACGACTGGCGGCATTACCAAATTTTTCAGTAAAGTAGGGCAGCATAGCCTCCAAAACCCTTCTGTCAACAGGTGTAGTGGCATTGTAATCTAAGTAAACCGGTGCTTTCACATTTCAAAATTAATAAAAATCCCCCGCCTGAAACACTTTAAACACAATAAAAAGAGCTTTTATTTAGAATAATTCTTAATTTTGTTGTCAATTATGAATGAGCTCAATTCCATATCCAAAACACAGATAGATAGCGAACAAATCCGGGCTGATTTTCCCATTCTTTCCCGCAAAATAAACGGAAAACCACTAATCTATTTTGATAGTGGCGCTACTGCACAAAAACCACAGCAAGTGATCGATGCTGCCAGCACTTATTATTCCTATCAGAATGCAAATATCCATCGCGGTGTTCATACATTGAGTCAGGAAATAACCATTGCCTATGAAAAGGCGAGAATAACGGTTCAGAAACATTTAAATGCTGGATTTCCTCACGAAATTATTTTCACAAAAGGTACTACTGAGTCCATAGCACTTGTTGCTTATTCATTTGGAAAAAAATATGTTTTGCCAGGTGATGAGATCATTGTTTCAGAAATGGATCATCATTCCAATATTTTACCCTGGCAACAATTATGTGAGGACAGAAATGCCGTTTTAAAAGTTCTTCCCATTAACGATGCCGGTGAGTTACGCACCGATGAATTACATAAACTCATAACCCCTAAAACAAAACTTATTGCTCTGACACATGTTTCAAATACACTCGGGACCATCAATCCGATCAAGGAAATCATTCAACTGGCGCATACCAAAAATGTTGCTGTGTTAGTTGATGGTGCACAAGCGGTTCCGCACATGAATGTGGATGTACGTGATTTGGATGCGGATTTTTACTGTTTCAGCGGACATAAACTTTTTGCTCCTACAGGCATTGGTGTGTTATATGGTAAAGAAAAATGGTTGAATGAAATGCCTCCTTATCAGGTTGGAGGCGGAACCATTAAGACCGTTACTTTTGAAAAAACTGAATATGCCGATTTACCTTTAAAATTTGAAGCTGGTACTCCACATATGGAAGGAGTTATCGGACTTGAAGCTGCAATTAATTACGTAAATAAAATCGGGTTAAAAAATATTTCGGCGTATGAGCATGAGCTATTGCTTTATGCCACGACTGAATTATTAAAAATTCCCGGAATAAAAATTATCGGTAATGCAAAAGAAAAAGCAAGCGTTCTTTCTTTTGTTGTGGAAGGATTACACGCTTTAGACATAGGTACCCTACTCGATCAGCTTGGAATTGCTGTACGTACCGGGCATCACTGTACACAACCCTTAATGCAGCATTACTGTATACAAGGAACCATTCGCGTTTCTCTTGCTTTCTATAATACTTTTAAAGAGATTGATGAACTTGTAACAGGATTAAAGCGTGCTATTCAGATGTTGCGTTAATCACAGAAATTACAAATGAGTATAGAAGAAACTGAACAGGAAATTATTGAGGAATTTGAAATTTTTGAGGATTGGATGCAAAAATATGAGCACCTGATTGACCTTGGCAAATCTTTGCCTATGATTGATGAAAAAAACAGGACAGATGATAAGCTTATAAAAGGATGCCAAAGCAGGGTATGGATGCATTCAGAACTAAAAGACGGAAAAATTATTTATACCGCCGACAGTGATGCCATTATAACAAAAGGGATGGTAGCATTAATGATCCGTGTATTATCGGATCATACCCCTGATGAGATCATTAGCGCAGAACTCGGATTTGTAGAAAAAATAGGATTAATGAAACATTTATCACCTACCCGCAGTAACGGACTGGTGAGTATGATCAAACAGATGAAGCTGGATGCGCTTGCTTACAAACAAGTACAACGTTAATAAAAGCAAAGAAAGAATGTCTGCAATAATAAATACACACAATACAGAACTTACCCAACGCATCATTGATACCATTAAAACGTGTTATGACCCGGAGATCCCTGTTGATATTTGGGAACTCGGACTAATCTATGAAATTAATCTGGATGAGGAAAATAACTTAAAAGTGGTGATGACCCTAACTTCTCCAAGTTGTCCGGTTGCAGAAACTTTACCGCCTGAGGTAGAAAATAAACTACGTGAAGTAGAAGGGGTCCGTTCAGCAAAAATTGAACTCACTTTTGAACCATCCTGGGATAAAGAAATGATGAGTGAAGTTGCACAGCTGGAACTTGGTTTTATTTAGTTTACCATGGAAGAACCTTTAATTAATAAAGTAGCACAAAGTGGTTTAGTGACCATTGATCTGGAGGAATTCTACCCACCAGGTGAACGTGTCATTTTTGATATCAAAGGATTTTTGTTTCAGGAATTGATTCTACGTGAAAAAGATTTTCGGGAAGCAATGAAAAATCATGAGTGGAAAAGTTACACAGACAAATATGTATCTCTGGTTTGTACTGCAGATGCTATTGTCCCTACATGGGCCTATATGCTCATTGTGGCAAACCTTGAACCTTTTGCCAAAAGAATAATATTTGGTGATCTGGAAACATTGGAAACTGTTTTGTTTCACGATATACTTTCAAAAGTACCTCTTGAACAGTATAAAGATGCAAGGATCGTGATAAAGGGATGTAGTGATTTACCGGTTCCCAAAGCCGCTTATGTTGAATTAACGAGTCTTTTGCGTCCATTGGCCAAAAGCATAATGTATGGAGAACCTTGCTCTACCGTTCCTATTTTTAAACAGGCAAAATAGTTTTAAGCATTCAAAAATGAAAATGCTTCCGCTAGTAAGCTCTTACATTTTTGCCTTCCATGTAATTCATAAATGCACGGTTGACTACTTTATTACCACCGGGTGTAGGGTAATTCCCTGTAAAATACCAGTCCCCCCGATTATTTGGACACGCGTTATGCAGGCCTTCAATAGATTGATAGATAATATCTACTTCCGCACTTATTCCTTCCGGCAAAAGCAGCTCTGCAATTTTAGCTGAAATTTGTTCTGTTGTAAAGGGCTCATAAATATCTTTCACCACATTGGTTATTTCTTCTTTTGGAAGATTTTGCTGTGCTTTCGCCTTTTCATACAGCTCATCCAACAGGTTTTCTTTAAAATTTTCTCTTAACAATTCTACAGCCGCCTGAAAAGCAACAAAATCGCCCAACTTAGCCATATCAATACCGTAACAATCCGGATAACGAATCTGTGGTGCGGAAGAGACCACCACTATTTTTTTAGGTCCTAAACGATCCAGTATTTTCAATATACTCTGTTTAAGAGTAGTTCCTCTTACAATGGAGTCATCCATCACAACCAGGTTATCTATTCCTTGCCGTATTACTCCGTAGGTCGTATCATACACGTGCGCAACCATTTCATCTCTTTGCGAATCATTGGTAATAAAGGTACGCAACTTCGCATCCTTAATCGCTATTTTATGTACACGAGGTCCAATGGCTAATATTTCGCTCAGCTCAGGATCGGCAATGGCAGCACCTAACTTTAATATTTTATGCCTCTTTATTGTATTCGCATAATGATGTAACGCCTCAATCAGTCCTCCAAAAGCTACTTCAGCAGTATTTGGTATAAAAGAGAAAACAGTATTTTCCAAGTCATAATCGACTGATTTTAGAACAGCAGGACAAAGTGTATGACCTAATTTTTGTCTTTCTTTATATATATCAGCATCACTTCCTCTTGAAAAATAAATACGTTCGAATGAGCAAGGCGTCTTTTTACCTGGCTCCATCACCTGTACTTCTTTATAACTTCCGTTTTTCTTTATAATTAATGCATGACCGGGAGAGACCTCTTTTACTTTTTCAATGGGTACCTTGAATGCTGTCTGAATAACCGGTCGTTCAGAAGTGATCACAATTACTTCTTCATCTGCATAATAGAATGCAGGTCGTATCCCATTAGGATCACGAAGTACAAATGCATCACCATGTCCGAATAATCCAGCCATTGTATACCCTCCGTCCCATTTCTTACTTGCATCCTTCAATATTCTTTGAACATCAAGTTCTTGCGCAATCAAATGAGAGATTTCCTCATTGGAATGCCCGGATCCTTTAAATTTTTGAAACAGGCGTTCATTTTCAACGTCAAGAAAATGACCGATTTTTTCCATCACGGTAACCGTATCTGCTTTATCTTTTGGATGCTGTCCCAGTTCAACAAGATGCTCAAAAAGTTCATCCACATTGGTAAGATTAAAGTTTCCGGCAACCACTAAATGACGTGTCATCCAGTTGTTTTGACGTAAAAAAGGATGCACATTTCCTAAGCCATTA
>CAZMRM010000099.1:0-3104 GCA_964568515.1 uncultured Chitinophaga sp.
CTGGGCTGGATTGTGGCTGCGAGAATGAGTACATAGATCTGAAGTTCAGGATCAAAAGGATTTTTGCCAGTGGATGCATAAACGCAATATTACCAAATTAATTTCTAATGTTATAACATACGTTTTTTACATGGATTAATCTTTAAAATCTTCTTTTGAAGTTTCATCTTGGATCTCAATGATCGGTTCTTCCAATAATGTTTTTCTGCTGATGCGTTTGTTGATCGACAATAGGATGGATGGTAACAGAACAAGATTCGTGCACATTGCTATAATTAATGTTAATGAAACCAATACACCCATTGCAACGGTGCCTCCAAAACTGGAAGCGGTAAAAATTGCGAAACCGCTGAAGAGAATAATGTTTGTGTATACCATACTTAACCCCGTTTCTTTTATAGTAACAGAAATGGCTTGCGCGACACTACGTCCATGAATTTTTAGTTCCTGTCGATAGCGGGTTAAAAAATAAATGGTACCATCTGATGAAATTCCAAATGCAATACTGAAAATAAGAATAGTCGAAGGCTTAAAATTAATATCTAAAAATCCCATGATTCCTGCAGTTATCACCAGGGGAATTAAAACCGGAATTTTTGAAAGAATAATAATACTTAATGATCTGAATAAGAGAAGTGCTACCAATGTTTCAAGTATGACTTCAATGGTCAAGCTTTCATAAAGATTCTTGAGTAAATAATCATTTGATTTCAGAAAAACCAGGCTATGACCTGTTAATGCAATATTATATTCAGATGCTGGAAAAATACTATCAATCTGTGGCTTTAACTCTTTAACCAGCTCTTTAATCCGTTTGGATCCGATATCTGCCATTTGAAAGCTTACACGGGTATATTGTTTACTGCTATCAATAAAAAACTGCAGCTTATTCCCTTGTCCATTTAAGGTTCCTGAGAACTCAGATAAAGATTTAAGGTCAGATGCTCCTGGAATTTTATAATACTTCGGATCGCCTCCTCTGTACGCCTGATAAGTGAATTTTACACCTTCGGCGATGGACAATGGTTTTGAAAATTCTTTATGTGAAGCAAAAATCTTTTGTAAGCGGTTAATTTTATATAAGGTAGAAGCATTATTTGCAAGTACGCCTCCCGGAGTTTTTGTATCAATTGAAATCTCAAACGGCAATACACCATTAAAATTTTTCTCAAAAAAGTGGAGGTCTTCATAAACCGGATCGTTTTGAGGAAGGTCATCCACGACATAACCCAGAACATTTAATTTGGTCATCCCCCAAAAACCGACAAGAGTGATAATGGTAACAGTAGTATATATGGCAGGCCTTTTATACTGTACCCAAAAATCTATTTTTTCAAGTACCTTATTAATTCGTTTTGCTTGCAGGTGTCTGGTGTGTTTTTCTTTGGGTGGCGGTAAGTAGCTAAGTATGATGGGTACACCAATCAAACTAACCAAAAAAGTAAGCATCACACCGATGGCAGCAACAACTCCAAATTCGACCAGCAGTGGACTGTTTGTATAATACAATACTCCAAATCCAATCGCAGTTGTTACATTTGCAAGAAATAAAGTTCCTCCCATACCAATTACCATCCTTTTTATGGCTCTTGCTTTATCCGGGAACGTAAGATATTCTGAATGATACTTATTAATAAAAAATACACAATTAGGAATACCGATCACAATGATTAGCGGAGGGATCAATCCTGATAAAATGGTAATTTTGTAACCAAAGAGCTGCATAACACCTAGCGACCAAACAACACCGATAGCGCTTATAAACAAAGAAAATAAAACAGATGAAAGAGATTTGAAGAATATCCAGAGAATAATAGCAGTGACAAGAACTGCCAGTGCCATAAATAAAGTCATTTCACCGGATACACGTTTCATAACATAGGATCGTATATAAGGCATTCCGGAGTAATGCAATTTTATAGTATGCCTTTCAGAAAACTGCTCAGTAATATCCAAAATATCTTTAACAATTTGCAATCGGTCCACACTATTTAACACCTGACTGTTAAAAGTAATTGCCATGACAGTCGCATGTTCTTTGTTATATACAAGTCCTTCATAAAAGGGTAATGAATAAATCAATTCTTTTACAGAATCCAGTTCTTGTTGTGTATAGGTTACTTTTGAACTAATGGGTTTAAAGTCAAATTTGCTGGCGCTGTCATTTCTATAAAGGTTGTATAAGCTGCTTATGGATAGCACCTCTTTTATACCATGGATACTTTTTACTGCTTTATTTAATTTGGACCAATCATTAAATACATCTTTGTTAAATAATCGTCCATCCTGAAAACCAATTACCATTACATTCCCATCCTCACCAAATTTTTTTTTGAATTCCATATACTCCTTATAAGTAGGATCATCTATTGGCAGGACACGAGCAAAATCGTAAGATAATTTAATCTGGCTGGTTTTATAGACCATAAAGGATGTTACCAGGGCAAGGAAAATAATAAAGGGAATTTTATGTTTTAAAATCAAATTTGCTGTAAATTTCCACATATCTCGTTTCTAGTTAAATCTGTTTTTGATTGTACCTTAAATTGTTATACTCCCCCCATTTTTTGTTTTTTTGCTATTTTAATGTTCTGTTCCATTAAAGCGGTTTATAGATTATAAAATAGACAAAAGGTTTATACCTTCCCTGACAAAAAACTCAAATTAGAATGGTACAATGTGAAATATAAAGCGGTGTTGTTTGAAATACTTCCAGTTTTGTACATGATCTTTTATTCGGGAAACATGTGTGAACTGTACTTGTGTAATAAAGAATGTTCTTCTTTTTCAGGTCAAATCGATAATCCATGGGATCTGTGCAAATATTAAACGGAAATTCAAAACTTCCTGTGCTTTCTGCATTTGGAGCCGTGATCAATTTACATACAGTAGGTGTTGAGGAAGAATGGTGCGTACCTTTTACCACAGTCATTTTTATTTGTATCAACAATACAAATAATGCTATGATTAAAAAGTGAACTATCTGTCTAAGTTGGAGTATCTTCAAATCAAATGAATAATTAGGCGACTTGTTATATTATTTAGTCGGGATGGCGGGATTTGAACCCACGACCTCCAGCACCCCATGCTGGCGCGATACCAGG
>CAZMRM010000099.1:3117-8695 GCA_964568515.1 uncultured Chitinophaga sp.
CATTTTAGTGTAAAAACAAGCATATTCCTCCTTAAAGAGAAAATACTGTTAAAAAAAGAAAGGAAACTTTTAAATAGAAAAATGTTTCCGTACTTTTGCATCCATTTTCCTTTGGCAAAGATGATTTTAAATCATTACTGAAAAGTTAGTAAACTAATTATTATTTATGAAAAACTATTTCATTCTTATATATCTGTTATTCTCCTGTTTTTTCATAAGTGCCCAGCAAAAAAAGAATTATACAATTAGTGGTTATGTGAAAGACGCATCCAATGGTGAAATTAGCATTGGTGCTAGTGTGTATATTAAAGAGTTGTTAAAGGGAGGAAGTACGAATCAATATGGGTTTTATTCGATTACAGTGGAGGAAGGTACTTATACACTTGTTTCTACTTATGTAGGATATGAAGAATTTTTAAAGCCTATTCAGTTAAATCAGGACCTTCGTATTAATATTGAGCTGAAACCAGCCGCAATCAATGTCTCAGAAGTGGAGGTAAGCTCCGAAAGAGCAGATAAAAATATTTCCAGTACTTCCGTTGGATCGGTTAAATTGGAAATGCAGGAAATCAAAAAGATACCTGCATTTTTAGGAGAGGTAGATATCTTAAAAACAATACAACTTTTACCTGGTGTAAAATCGGCAGGTGACGGTAATACCGGCTCTTATGTCAGAGGAGGAGGGCCTGATCAGAATCTGATCCTGTTAGATGAAGCCGTTGTATACAATGCTTCGCATCTTCTGGGTTTTTTCTCGGTTTTTAATGGTGATGCGATAAAAAGTGTAAATCTTATTAAAGGTGGAATGCCTGCACAATATGGCGGACGACTTGCCTCTGTACTTGATATTTCTATGAAGGAAGGGAATAATAAAGAGTATCATGCAGATGGAGGAATTGGCCTCATCTCTTCGCGTCTTACCATTGAAGGACCAATAAAAAAAGATACAAGCTCATTCATTGTATCCGGTCGCCGTACATACATTGATGTAATTGCCCGTCCGTTTGCGAAACCGGATTCCCCTTTAAAAAATTCCGGTGCTTATTTTTATGATTTGAATGCAAAAATTAATTATCGTGTTTCGGATAAGGACCGTATATTTTTAAGTGGTTATTTCGGACGGGATATTCTTAATTTTAATGATCGTGCTTCTGAATTTAATGTAAATATTGCCTGGGGAAATGCAACGGGTGTCGTACGCTGGAATCACCTTTTTAACAATAAATTATTCATGAATGTTTCAGGAATACTTAGCGATTACAATTTTTCGTTTGGTGCTGAGCAGAGTGGATTTGAATTTAAACTGCTTTCCGGAATCCGGGATTGGAATGCAAAAGTAGATTTTGGTTATTTCCCTATCGTAGGGCATGAGGTGAAATTTGGAGTTAATTACATTTTCCATACGTTTACTCCAAACAGTGTTTCCGCTAAACAAGGAGAAACTGTTTTTGATTTTGGACATGTGAAAAAAAACAAAGCACATGAAGTTGCAGCGTACGTGTCTGATGATTTTGATATAACAGATAAAATTAAAGTTCATGCAGGATTACGGTATTCTTACTTTATGCAAATTGGCCCTTTCGACCGGTATGTGAAAGATGCGATCAATGGACAAACGACCCAGATAATACATTATTCATCCAACGAAAAAGTAGCAGATTATGGTGGCCTGGAACCAAGAGTTAATTTAAGATTTGAAATAGATCCTAAATCTTCTGTTAAAGCTTCTTATACCTACAATTTGCAATACATTCACCTCGCTTCTTTGTCGGCTGTTACATTACCAACAGATACCTGGGTACCTTGTTCTGAACTTGTAAAACCACAACGTGGTAACCAATATTCATTGGGATATTTCCGAAATTTTAAAAACAATACATATGAGGCTTCTGTTGAAATATATTATAAAGACATGAAGAATCAAATTGAATATAAGGATGGATCATTACCGGCAGGGGATGTGAATGATAATGCAGATAATCAGTTTACATTTGGTTCGGGCGAGGCATACGGTATTGAGTTTTTCTTAAAGAAACGTTTAGGGAAATTTAATGGCTGGATTGGTTATACATTATCTTATACAGATCGGACCTTCCCTGAATTGAATGGAGGTAAAACCTTTTATGCAAAATATGACCGCAGGCATGATGGATCCTTAGTACTTTCTTATGACCTGTCAAAGAAATGGGTATTTGGATGTGTTTGGGTATATGGCACAGGAAACGCAATTACAATACCGGTTTCCTATTATTACATTGATGGGAACTTTATAACAGAATATGGTGATCGTAATTCGTTTCGAATGCCTCCTTATCACCGGCTTGATTTGTCGGCAACATATACACCCGACAGAACAAAGAAGAAAGAACGAAAAAAAGAACGTCTGAAATTGAAATATGAAAGTGAAGGGAAGGATGTAAGCAACATGCGTGAACCTTGGTATAAAAATTATGAAAGCAGTTGGAATTTTAGTGTTTTCAATGCTTATAACAGGCATAATCCATACATCGTTTATTTTGCAACTCAAGGTAGTCCTTATGACGGGACCTTAAAAATTAAAGCAAAGCAAGTTTATTTGTTTCCGGTACTTCCATCTGTCACTTGGAATTTTAAGTTTTAAAGATTTTAAAGATGAAAAAATATATTTTTGTTATATTCGGTATCATTGGATTGTTTTTTTCAGGTTGTGAAGAAGATATAGATCTTGAATTGGTTGGAGGAGCCCGGAAAGTAGTAATTGAAGGAAGCATTGAAAATGATCAGTTTGCACAAGTCATTATTACACGAAACAGTCCATTATCTCAAACGGTTGACTTTTCATCCATAATTGTGACAGATGCAAAAGTGTATGTGTCAAATGGAGTTGCAATAGATACGCTACGTTTGGATACGTTGCTTACCACTTCTGTTCCTGTAGCATATATAGGCAGTAAAATCAAAGGTGTACCGGGTCAAATTTATAATCTGACAGTAATAATTGGCAAGTCCGAATATTCAGCCTCGACGACTATTCCCTTACCTGTTGCCTTGGATTCTGTTTGGTGGAAAGCTTATCCTCCTGAAACAGAATTTGGAACTGCTACAGCCCGGCTTTCAGATCCTATCGGGTATGGTAATGCGTATAAATGGTTCGCAAAAAGACCGACAAAAGTAAAGATAGATGGTGGAGGACTGCCAATAATTCTGAATAGAAGGTATATTGCGCCTAGGGGTTCAACTTTTGATGATAAATTTATTGACGGTAAAAATTTTGAATTTTCATATTTCAGAGGTTATGATCCCACAGAGTCCATCATTGCTGAAAATGAAGAGGAGCAAGAAAGAAATCTGTTTAAAAAGACCGATACGATTTATATAAAATTTTGTAGTATTGACGATAAGTCTTCTACCTTTTACAGAACCTTTGAATCTGCTTCTGCTAGTAATGGTAACCCTTTTGCCTCACCAAGCAGCGTAATTGGTAATATATCCGGAGGAGCGCTTGGAGTATGGGCAGGATTTGGAGCTGCTTATGACACGATTATGCCAGGTAAATAGAATATAAATTAATTATAAATTACAATACGACGTATATGACAGAGCAAACAGAACACGTAAAATGCCTTATAATAGGAAGTGGACCAGCAGGGTATACAGCAGCGATCTATGCTGCAAGAGCAGATATGAAACCTGTTATGTATCAAGGTTTACAGCCTGGAGGACAGTTAACGATCACAACAGAAGTTGAAAATTTTCCCGGTTATCCAAAAGGAACACAAGGACCTGAAATGATGGAAGATTTTAAAGCACAAGCCGAACGATTTGGTACAGATATAAGATGGGGAATGGCTACTGAGGTTGATTTTACGGGGCCTAAACATAAAGTAGTGATTGATGAAAAAACTACGATTACAGCAGACAGTATTATTATTGCTACCGGAGCCTCGGCAAAATGGTTAGGATTGGAATCTGAACAACGGTTAAATGGTTTCGGTGTTTCAGCTTGTGCAGTTTGTGATGGTTTCTTTTTTAAAGGGCAAGAAGTAGCGATTGTTGGTGCAGGAGATACCGCTGCAGAGGAAGCAACCTATTTGGCAAAATTATGCAAAAAAGTATATATGATCATTCGCAAAGGAGAAATGAGGGCTTCTAAAGCAATGCAGCACCGCGTATTAAATACACCCAATATAGAAGTTATTTTTAATACTCAAACCAAAGAAATACTTGGGGAACAAACCGTTACCGGAGCATTGCTAGTAGATGATAAAGGGCAGGAACGTAAAATAGATGTGACCGGATTTTTTGTGGCAATAGGACATAAACCGAATACTGATATTTTTAAAGGATGGCTGGAACTGGATGAAACGGGGTATATTAAAACTGTGCCGGGTTCGAGCAGAACGAATGTACCGGGTGTTTTTGCAACAGGAGATGCACAGGACAAAATTTATCGTCAGGCAGTGACAGCAGCAGGTAGTGGCTGTATGGGTGCACTTGACGCAGAAAGGTATCTGGCTGATAAAGGAATACACTAGATTTTAGAACTATTATTAAAAAACTTCGTTTGAATATAAGATTTAAGCGTAGTTTTTTATTTAAATCAGTATCAATTATGATAAATGCAAATTCTGTTTAATATAAAAGTTTGCTACATGAAAAAAATTATTCTGGCTTCTTTTTTTGTAGTTCATTTTCATTATGTATTTGCACAATTCTTTGGGCAGATTCCTCAGGCAACAAAATATAATGCCTCCAAAGTCATAGATCCCGTTTACGGAATTAAAATGTATGATAAACTTAACTTTTCAATTGGAGGAGATTCTGTAAGAAACGATAAAAAAGGATATGCATGTCAGGGATGGATGCAGGATACTTATGAAAATGGTGCAATTATTCATAAAGGATACTATGAAGACGGACACCTTACAACCTATAAAAATTTTTATGAGAATGGCGCTGTAGAACGTTCTTTTAAGCAAATTGACTATAAGAGAGGAAGTATGGAAGTATACTATCCAAATGGTAATAAAAAGTCGGTTGTCGTTTACTATGAAGGAACTCCCCAGCTATGGACAGATTATTATTCAAATGGAAATATTGAGTATACAGAAGAGAGTTCAAAAAAAATGGAATACCTGATCATGCGAAAATCATTTACCGAAGATGGGAAGTCACAGGAAATATTTGAATTGATAGATCCCAAAAAGAAATTATATGTTAAAAAAGAGTATTATGAAAATGGCAATATCAAAGCTGAAGGTACAATGAAATATAACCCTTCTGCCATGGATTATCAAAAGGATGGTATCTGGAAAGAGTACGATGAAACCGGGAAAATGAAAGAAGAAAACTGGGTAAACGGCGAACGGTTATTAAAATAAAAAGAATAAAAAAAGCTTCCTCTAAGGAAGCTTTTTTATAATGTGTTTTGCCTACAATTATGCTTTTTTTACATTTACTGCATTCAAACCTTTCTTTCCTTCACTCTCCTCAAACGTTACTTTGTCACCATCACGAATCTGATCAACAAGACCAGTTACATGAACGAATAATTCCTGGTTAGTACCGTCTACTGTAATAAAACCAAAACCTTTTGAAA
>CAZMRM010000099.1:8705-10796 GCA_964568515.1 uncultured Chitinophaga sp.
TTCATTAAAAAATTTTACTGTACCTGTTTTCATACCTTTAAATTATAATTAATACTTAAACAAATATATAAGTTAAATTGAACATACAACAATATTTTAAAAATTATATATGTGTATACATGAATTTATAAATTGTCCTTAAACTGGTATATATAATTAGTATATAAAGAATGAGTTGTATATTATCTTCTACACTTTATTTTTTTACATTACTTAATACTTAACAGTAATCTTCTATTTCATGATGGCATAAATTTCACTATATGTTAGTGAACTTTTAAATTTAACGACATGCCCTATATTAAAACAAAAAGTGAAACTCCTATTAATTTATTTTACCAGGATCTGGGAAAAGGTAAACCAGTAATTTTTATTCACGGATGGCCATCGAGTCATGCTATGTGGGAATATCAATTGGGGAAACTCCCGGAAAAATTCCGTTGCATTGCGTACGACAGAAGAGGATTTGGAAATTCGGATAAACCATGGAACGGATATGATTATGATACATTTGCAGCAGATCTACATTCTCTTATTGAAACATTGCATCTTTCAGAAATAACATTGGTGGGATTTTCCATGGGAGGAGGAGAAGTCGTAAGATATTTAAGTAAATACGGATCGGCTAAAATTGATAAAATTGTTTTAGTTGCTGCAGTAACACCATTCATGCTTAAAACGCCTGATAATAATGACGGAATTCCACAAGCTGCATTTAATGAAATGATTGCCGGAGTGAAAAAAGACAGACCTAAATTCTTAACGGAATTCGGGAAACAATTTTTTGGAGTATCTCTTCTGAATAAAACGGTGAGTGATGAAGTTTTACAATGGGCACATTTCCTGACACTGCCAGCGACTCAGCAAAGTACGGTAGAATGCATCCGCTCTTTTTCTGCTACAGATTTTAGAAAAGATTGCAGTGCTATCAATGTTCCTACCCTTATTATTCATGGCGACAACGATAAGATAGTTCCGATTGATGTTTCAGCTAAAAAAGCGGTTAAACTAATTAAAAATGCAGAATTAAAAGTGTATGAAGGTGCACCTCACGGTTTATTTGTAACAGAAAAGGATAAGCTAAACAACGACCTTATTCATTTCATCGGGGTTCCATCGAAAGCGGAAGCAATTGCATAGGACGGCTATAATTAAATAAAAAGGGTATTCAGAAATGAATACCCTTTTTCAAAACAAACAAAAAATTATTTTTTATCTTCCTTTACTTCTTCAAAATCAACATCTGTAACTTCTCCGTCAGAAGATCCATTAGCATTGGCTTGAGGCCCCTCTGCATTTGAATTCGGATCTTGTCCGCCAGTTGCATTATACATGTCCTGAGAAGCTGCTTGCCATCCGGCATTTAATTTTTCAACAGCAGCATCTATTTCGGAAAGATTACGAGAAGCATGTGCAGCTTTTAATTCCGTCAATGCATTTTCGATCACTGATTTTTTCTCTGCCGGAATTTTATCTCCATATTCTTTCAATTGTTTTTCTGTTTGGAAAACCATAGAATCTGCAGTATTGATTTTTTCAGTTTCTTCTTTTGCTTTTTTATCTGCTTCGGCATTTGCTTCGGCATCTGCTTTCATACGTTTGATCTCATCTTCATTAAGTCCGGATTTTGCTTCGATACGTATATTGTGTGATTTTCCGGTTGCTTTGTCTTTCGCAGATACTTGCAAAATACCATTTGCATCGATGTCAAATGTTACTTCTACTTGTGGAACCCCTCTTGGTGCTGGAGGTATACCATCTAAGTTAAACTCACCTAGTTTGCGGTTGTCTTTCGCCATAGCACGTTCTCCCTGATAAACTACAATCTGAACAGAGGGTTGATTGTCACTTGCAGTGGAGAATGTTTCCGATTTTTTAGTTGGTATTGTTGTATTTGACTCAATTAATTTAGTAAACACACCACCCATCGTTTCAATTCCAAGAGATAAAGGTGTAACATCCAGCAATAATACATCTTTTACTTCACCTGTTAACACTCCTCCTTGGATGGCAGCGCCTAAAGCTACTACTTCATCAGGGTTTACTCCTTTTGACGGTGCTTTCCCAAAAAATTTTTGAACAGCTTCAACA
>CAZMRM010000100.1:0-10762 GCA_964568515.1 uncultured Chitinophaga sp.
CAACAACAACACAGGATCCGGATTTCATAAAAAAATCGATGATTGAATTGACCAACTTTGTGGAAACATCCGACAATCCTTTTATACTGGATTATGATCATCCGCGGATGAATCAATTAATCAATTATGTAACAGGACTGGAAATTGAAATTACAAAAGTGGAAGGTAAATTTAAATTGTCACAGGATAAAATTCCTGCCGATACAAAAAATGCACGTGAAAAATTAATTGTCGATAGCCAGAAAAGCCTTCGCACCTTTATTGAATCTGTAATTTAATTCAAAAATATCTTCGTTTATCTGAACACAATATCGATACAGCCCTTTTAGCCGGTACCAAACATCCCGGTACCCGCTTAATATTATTAACCTCCACATTAATTTTGCATTTCCATGTAATTTGTAAGCAAAATTTGTATTTTTGTTTTTAAGGCAGATCCGATCCTTTAACTACAAACACTCATTAATAATGGCTATATATCGTTTTAAAGTTTCATTTGAGGACAATGAAGAAGTTTTTCGAGAACTAGAAATCAAATCAACTCAAACTTTTGAAGATCTTCACAATGTCATTGTTCAGTCTATCAATTTTGATAATCAGCACAATGCTTCTTTTTATATAAGCGACGATTATTGGCGTAAGGGGCAAGAAATTGTTTTGCGTCAAACAGAGCCTTCCGAAAATGGAAACCGGAAAAAGCCGGATGCAGAGGTTCCGAAAAAGATCATGAACAAATGCAAAATGGCTTCTTTAATTGATGATCCCCATCAAAAATTTGTTTATGTATACGATCCTAAAACAGGATGGACATTTTTAGTTGAATTACTAAAAATAGTACCGGATGATGCTAAAGCCACTTATCCAAGAGTAGTGAAAACCACAGGAGAACCTCCAAAACAGTATAAAGCAACAACCGTTGCTGCAGCAGTAGAAGATGAGGAATTTGATGAAGATGATTCGCTTCCGGATGATGCAGCCTATGAAAATGCGCACAGTGAGGACGAAACGGCCTTGCTGGGATCAGAAGAAGGTGATGTAGAAACAGCAGATGAAGAGTTGACAGAAAGCGAGGATGAGGAAGAAATAGATGCAGAATTTGATGAACAAGCAGGGGAAAATTTTGAAGAAGATTAAACCCACACTCCTGGTTATCACTGGCCCAACAGCCATAGGTAAAACTTCTTTAAGCATTGCACTCGCCAACCATTTTTCATGTCCTGTTATTTCTGCTGACTCCAGGCAATTCTTCCAAGAAATGCACATTGGAACAGCCAAACCAACTATGGAAGAAATGCGGGGAGTTCCTCATTATTTCATCAACTCCCACTCGATTACAGAAAACTATAATGTGGGTAAATTTGAAAATGAGGCGATTGAATTACTGGAAAAACTTTTTCAGAAACACGATTTCGTTGTAATGGCAGGAGGATCCGGACTATACATCAATGCCGTCTGCCATGGATTTGATGAATTGCCGGAAGCAAATGAAGAAGTAAGGAAAAAAGTGAACGATCTCTACAAAAAAGAAGGGTTAACCGGACTTCAGCATCTTTTAAAACAACTGGATCCTGTTTATTATGAACAGGTAGATATACAAAATCCTCAACGCATAAGCAGGGCACTGGAAGTTTGTTTGATCTCCAATGCCTCATATTCCGGATTGCGTTTGGCACAGGTAAAAGAAAGAAATTTTAATATTCTTAAAATCGGACTCAACACTTCCCGGGAAACACTGTATGATCGTATTAACCAGCGGGTGGACCTCATGATGAAACAGGGATTATTAAAAGAGGTTGAGGAGCTGGAAAAATACAAACAGCTGAATGCCTTACAAACAGTTGGATATAAAGAGTTATTCGATGTTCTGCCTCAATTAAGGCAAGCAAAGGATGATCCGGAACACTACCAACAGATTTTAAAAAAGGCTGTCGAATCAATCAAACAAAACACAAGGCGTTTTGCCAAACGTCAGCTCACCTGGTTTCGTCGTGATGAACACATTAAATGGTTTGAGCCAACTGACCTGCAAGGGATCCTAACTTATATCAGCCAACAACGTATAACCTTTCCATAAGCCACCCCATTTACCAGCTTTTTAGTTTTTTATGTTACATCGATTAAAAGAATACACCACTTTAGACCGTTCCATTATTTATTTAATCATCGTTGAGTTTTTTGTTCAACTGATCAATGTTTCATTTATTGCTATTCTCCCTTTATACATGAAAGCGGAGCATTTTTCGGATGCTCAATATGCTCATTTCACTTCTTATCGTTATCTCGGAATGCTTGCGCTGGCATTGTTTGTAGGCATGTATATCAAAGGAAGAAAAATTTTACCTTTGATTTACATTGCAGCCGCCGGTGTCCCTTTATTTGCACTATTGATTATTATTGGCGTTCATATACATTCAACCGGCTTACTGCTGATATCCCATTTATTATGGGGAACAGCCTATACCTTTATTCAGATCCCTATTTTGCCCTATATTTTAAGGAATGCACCCAAGGAACAACACACACTTGCCATTACCTTAAATTTCGCGACCTGGAGCATTGCAAGCATTTTTGGAGGGCTGATGATTGCCGTTTTTAACGGACTAAATAAAGAGCTGTTCAATGAACGCAATTTGTTATTGGGCATCGCCACAATCGGACTTACGGCTTTTTATTTTGCTTTGAAAATTAGTAAAAAGGAGCACATCCCTGTACCAGCAACAAAGACAGTTAATCTGAAAGACTACGACTGGAAAATCATTTCCAGGGCACTTATACCTACCGCGATAATAGCCATTGGAGCCGGCTTTACCATACCTTTTATGAGTCTTTTCTTTTCAAATGTACATCACATGAGTACCTCTGTATTTTCATTTCTCAATTTCATGACCGCTATTCTGGTAACGATTGTTGCTGTTTATATTCCTTCCATCAAATCCAGGTTTGGTTATTTAAGGGCTATTCCCACCACTCAATCGTTTGCTATTGCTGCATTGATCCTTATGGCTACCACCCAGTTATATGATCAGTCGAAGCTGGCTGTATATATTGCTGCGGTCTTTTACATGTTACGCCAACCTTTTATGAGTGCTGCAGTTCCCATGACTTCAGAAGTTACCATGAAATACGTGGGTGAACGTAACCGCGAAATGGTAAGTGCCCTCACCTCTTCTATCTGGTCGGGTTCCGCTTATTTCAGTGCCATTGGTTTTGGCATACTGCGGCATTTGAACATGCCCTATGTCAACATCTTTTTAATCACGGCACTTACATATATGTTGGGTGTGACGATGTATTACTTTTTGCTGGTCGATTTTTATAAACGAGAGAAATCGGGTTTGGTAACTGATTAAAAACCGATCCAATGCCCCCTGACTCCATATTTATTAAATTCGATGGCGGGAGCCGGGATTTTAATAAATCCAATAACTGAAAATAACCCTTTAAGTACAGCAGATTTGGTGGGAATACGCGTAAGGTCAACATCCAACGATACATACACCTGACGATATCGCTCAAATATAATACGGTTACCATTTTCATCCGTCATCAAGGGATTGATGTGTCCTCCTGTCATTCCATTTGCGCCATAGCCTACAGCAATATTCAGCCATTTGGGAAAATAGCCCAAACTACGCATAAAGGCAGCAGGGTTTACAGATAACCAATAGGTTTGGCCGTTATAATCCTTCAATAGATTTTCCTGTAAATTTTTCCCTAAAACATTCGGACGGTACCGTGCATAGCTACTTTGCTGAAACCCGTATTTAAGAACAATCCGTTGGTCATCCCAAAGAAGTTGTTGTCCTGCAACAAGCAGTGATCCTGCAGTATTTGCAGCAAAATCGCCGGTTGAAAAGCCCCATTGCTGAGAATAACCATCCAGTATTTCTATAGTGGTTTGATAAACAGAACCTAACATCCCTCCTATCCAGATTGCTTTTTTTCGCTCCATCCCGGCCCATCTGAAAGAAGCGATACCAATTCTGCCGATGTAATAAGAGGTTACAAAATGCCCTGCTTTATCCATCTGAAGCCATTCTTTGTTATCATTAAAAAAATGGAAGGAGCTGCGTGGATAACTCTTGTACCACAGTTCATTCAATACGATCAACGAACCTGCATAAAGAGTGGCTTCTGCACCTATAACAAGGCCCATCCTTTTTTTATAAGATGGTACAGCGTGCATAGAATCGGAGGACACAACAGGAGCTGTCTGAGCGGTAGATCCCGTAACCATTCCCCAGAAAATAAAGTAAAAAATGATTCCTTTTAGTAAAGATTGCACGGCTAAAGATAAATGTATTTGAGGAAACAGATGGAGGGAAAAAATTTTATCAGAGTATACACACAATTTATCGTTTATTTTAAGGATTTGGTATGAATTATAATTAATATTAATAACTAATAACCGGATCCTTGCAACCATCTGGCTCGAAAATACATCCTTTAAACGCGACAATTAAATTCGTCTTTTTACGAATAGATGAGCACATGGTTACAAGATTATTAATCAGCCCTCTAAGACATTGCATGAAAAAAAAATTAACGCTTCTCTTTAGTATTTGTATATCAACTGTTTTTGCACAAAATTGTAATAATATTGGGTTTGAAGATGGAACTGCCGGATGGACTTGTAAATCCGGTCAATATGGAATCTCACCGGGCCCCTGTACTCCTGTAACAACAATCGCAACACCGGGTTGCATAAATGGTGGCGACAATTCCCAGCTCGATCCTATAAACGGTAAACTAAGGAATCGCCATACAATAATGACCAACACCACCATGACCGATCCCAATACGGGTACCGGCCCCCGTGTTAACTGTGTGGCCCCGGGCAATTTATTTCCTTCGGGTGTTAACAGGAAATCCTTCCGCCTTGGGAATGGTTTGGGCGGTGGTTTTGATCCTGCAAATCCTACGAGTCTATTCAACACGGCGGCCATAGCCGAATCCATCAGCTTTACATTTCAGGTAGATGCCAGCAATGCCGGCTTAACTTACATGTATGCTGTGTTTTTAAATGAAGCCAAAACTCAAAAGCATAACTCTCCCGAATCTCCCCGGTTTATTGTAAAAATAACCACTTCTACCGGAACGGTTATCAATTGTGGTTTATACAATGTGGATGCTTCAGAGGATGGAGGTTCCAAAGATTTTATAACAGGGGGGCCGGGCCCAAACGAAGGGGAATGGAAATACAGGAACTGGACGAAGGTGGCCTTAGACCTTACAGCCTACATAGGCTCTTCTGTTACCATTGAATTCATCACCGCTGATTGTTTACCAGCATCTCTTCCATCAGGAGGACAATGTTCATACAATCCCGGAGGGCATTCTGCTTATGCATACATTGATTTGTATTGCACCCCTCTTGAAATTGTTTCTCCTCCTGTTTGTGCCAACCAGCCGACCGTGCAGCTGTGCGGACCAGACGGTTATTCTTCCTATCAATGGGATCCAGCAGCACCCGGGATTCAGCCACCTTACAATCAAAAATGTGTGACCATTAAAAACCCAAAAGCGGGAGATCAATACACTGTAACTATGCAATCAATAGCAGGAGCTTGTCCGACAAAAACAACCATTGTTTTAAAGGGGTCCGATTTTACAGTAGCGGATGCTTCGACCTGCCCCGACTCTCCCATAAAGCTTACTGTAAAACCGACAACAGGTGCCCTTACCGATTATGAATGGAAATGGGAACCACAACAATACCTGGACCGGTACGATATTGCAGAACCCACATTTACACCCGGTGCTGACATTACCTACACCATAACAATGATTGATAAAAATATTGCAAATTGCAATCAGGTTAAAACAATGAAAGTAAGCGTTGGAACAGGTTTTACAGTATCAACTGCCGGAACCACCATTTGTGAAGGAGATGAAGCAACTTTGACGGCTACCGGGGCTGATACCTATACCTGGGAACCCGGTACACTTACGGGTACAACCATTACTGTTAAACCAACTTCTACCACCACTTATACTGTAACCGGTAAATCCAATAACAGCAGTTGTGGCGGAGATGCCACTGCTACTGCACTGGTTACCGTTAACCAAAAACCTATCATTACTGTCAGCGATCAAACAATTTGCCTTGGTGAATCGGCAGCACTTACAGGCTCCATTAGCGGCGGTACTACCAAGGGCACATGGGTAGGTGGTGATGGTAAATTTACACCAGACAGAAATACACTGACAGCATCTTATAAACCATCTGCTGCTGAAGAAGCTGCGGGAACAGTAACGTTAACACTTGAATCCGAGGCACCTGCAGCCCCCTGTGTGAAAGACTCCAAACAGATGGTCATCACCATTGTACCGGCAGTAACATCCGATGCAGGACCCGATCAAACTATTTGTATAGGTGAATCCGTTACACTTGCCGGAATATTTGGCGGAGCAGCAACAGGTGGCAGCTGGAGCGGCGGCACAGGAACTTATACTCCTGCTGACACCGATCCGAATGCAGTCTATAAACCCAGCGCGGCAGAAGAAAATACAGGAAAAGTAACGTTGAAGTTTACAGTAGCCAATGGAAGCAATTCAACCTGCCCCGGCGGAATGGATGAAATGACCATTTACATTGATAAAATGCCTACAGTGAGCGCAGGTGCCGATCAGACCATTTGTTTTGGTGAAACAGCAACACTTGGCGGATCAATTGGCGGATCAGCCACAACAGGTACATGGACAGGTGGAACAGGCACCTTTTCTCCTAATAATACGACCTTAACTGCTAAATATACACCCAGTGCAGCAGAAATGATTGCAGGGACTGTCATCCTTACGTTAACAACAGATGCTCCCGGAAAATGTCCGGCAAAAGATAGTCAAACAACCATTACGATTAATCCGGTTGCCGTTGTAGATGCCGGGCCGGATCAAAAAATCTGTGCCGGTGGAACAGTAACGCTTGCCGGAATTTATGGTGGTGGCGCTATTTCCGGAAGCTGGAGCGGTGGTAAAGGCGTGTATGCTCCAAACAGCAGCACTGCAAATGCAACCTATACTCCAAGCACAGCTGAACAAGCTGCCGGAAAAGTAACACTTACATTTACAACCAATGATCCTCCGGGCCCATGTCCTGCTGTAAATGATGAAATGACCATCTCCATTGATCAATTGCCAATAGCAGTTGCAGGCGAAGCAAAACCGATTTGTGATGGTCAGGTGATCAAATTAAATGGCAGCGTGGAAGTCGCAACAGGTGGAACCTGGTCGGGAGGCAAAGGAACATTTACAAAAGATAATAAGGACCTTACCGGAACCTATAAACCAACCGCCGAAGAAATTGCTGCCGGTAAAGTGACACTTATTTTAACTTCCAATACCAATGGATTGTGTCCTGCGGACGTGGATTCAGCCATCTTCATCATCAACCCAAATCCTGTTATTCAGTTTGGTGTGGATGTGCCCAAAGCTTGTCCACCACATTGTGTCAATTTCTTTGACTCCACTACTGTTGGCGGAGGAACCAATATCGTTAAATGGGAATGGAATTTCAGCATCGATTCGTCAAAAGTAAAAGATCCTAAAGGCGTTTGCTTTGAAAGACCTGGTTTTTATGATGTTTCATTGACTGCTACATCAAATGCAGGATGTAAATCCACATTAAAAAAAGATAAATACATTGAGACCTACCCTACCCCTGTTGCGGCTTTTACACCCAATCCAAGGGAAGTATCCTTGTATGATCCAACCATCAATTTTTATAATGAATCATCTGCAGATGTTGTCTCCTGGAAATGGGACCTGGGTGATGGAACCCTCATTTCACCCAATATACAAAACCCTTTACACCAGTATGAGATTGGTGTTTCAGGAACATATAAAGTTACATTGCTTGTGGAAAACAGCTATGGCTGTTTGGATTCTACATTCCGGTTTGTAGAAGTATTGCCGGAATTCACGTTTTTCATACCCAATGCATTTACACCCAATCGCAATGATGGAATCAATGATACCTTCTTTGGAAAAGGAGTTGGTATTGTCGAATATCACATCTGGATTTTTGATCGCTGGGGAAATATGATTTTCAACACAACAGATATCAATACCGGTTGGGATGGCAGAGCAAACAACGGACAGGAAATAGCACAACAGGATGTGTATGTATGGAAAGTTCAACTAAAAGATGTCTTTGGTAAAAAGCACGATTATATAGGAACTGTTACATTATCCAGATAAAAGGGAACACACTGATATTTTTTTAGCAAAACGGGCAGTTCATCTGCCCGTTTTTGCTTTTTATCGAAAGCAATTTTAAAATACTAGCAGTGAATAAAATATGTTTATTTATTAGTTAATAAAATATTAGGTATAATATTATTTTATTTGATATTTTTTTAGCATTTTAGCTAAACATTATTTACAAGTAATCTCTAAAACTTTAAGTATACTCATTTATCATAGGATAAACGGGCATTACCCATTTTAAAGTTTTAAGATTACATGAATTTAAAAAACATCTTTTCCTGCCACAGATTTTTATCTGAAAAACTATCCTGTTGTATCTTAATGTTTTCAACGGTTTCACTTGCTCAAGGTGATTGCAACAATGTTGGATTTGAGGATGGTACTACCAGTAACTGGATCTGCGGTTCGGGAACCTATGGATTGGCAAAACCCAACCGCTGTTCAGAGACTTTTCCGCTGATCATCAATTCCAATGATTGTTTGGATGGCAAAAAAGACAATCCGCTGAAACCCGCTAATGTAGCAACATGCCGTCATACCATTATGACAACAGCAAGTGGAACGGATCCAAATTCATTGAATACCGTTTCATGTGTGGCACCCGGAAATTTATTTCCTTCCGGAACCAATCAATACTCTTTCCGGATTGGAAACAGTACCGGCTCCGTAGATCCTGTCAATGGTACAGCACTGGCTTTTGCAGAATCCATCAAGTACAAGATGAAAGTAAGCCAGGCCAATGCAGGTCTGACTTATATGTACGCAGCTTTTTTAAATGCAAACGGTCATGCAGAAAACATTGCTCCACGTTTTGAAATTAAAATTACACACATGGTCAATGGCAAGGAAGAGGCGATTACCTGCGGCTATTACAAAGTAGTGGCAGATGCTGCCAACAAGGATTTTAAAAAAGGAGCAAGTGATGGTGGTGACGGAACATGGTTGTATACCGACTGGAAAAAAGTTGCCGTTGATTTGACAAATTACATCGGTGAAGAGGTAACCATTGAATTTACCACAGCCGATTGTTATCCTTCTAAAAGTACAACGATCAGTAGCAGCAATGGAAAAACAGATACCGTTTGCTCGGGTTGGGGAGCTGGTGGTCATGGTGCATATGCCTATATTGATTTGTACTGTGCAAAAGTAGAAATCCCATCGCCGGTAATCTGTGCCAACAAACCCAGTGTGGAGATTTGCGGACCTCCAGGCTATCTGAGTTATTCCTGGCCTTCCAATCAGCCCGGTTTACAGGCACCTTATAACAAACAATGTGTAACAATAAAAGATCCAAAGGCCGGAGATGTGTACATAGTGAATATGGTGTCATCAGCCGTAGGAAATTGTGTTGCCACTGCGAAACTTACACTTCAGGGAAATAATTTCGAACTAAAGGATACTGCTGTTTGTATAGGATCCCAACCTTTTAAATTACATGCTATAACCAATAATGTTGGAAAATTCAGCTGGAAATGGGAGCCTCAGCAAAATCTGGATCGCTATGATGTTGCAGACCCTACCTTTACGGCAACGACTGCTGCCGGAACCACCACTTACACTGTAACAATGATTGATGAAGTATTGGCCAACTGTAACCAGGTGAAAATGGTTAAAGTAACAGTTGGTGCAAGCTTTACGGTAAAAACATCGGATGTTGAGATTTGTGAAGGAGAAACAGCCACATTGACAGCAACCGGTGCCGATGAATATACATGGGAACCCGGACCATTAACGGGAGCAACAGTCACCGTAACACCTACTACCACCACAAAATATACAGTAACCGGCAAATCCAATACAGCCACTTGTTCGGGTGACGATAAAGCGGAAGCAACAGTTACTGTACGTTTGAAGCCGGTTGTAGAAGTTGCTGATCAAACAATTTGCATAGGTGATACGGCAAAATTAAACGGTTCCGTAACGATGGGAGGAGCCACCGGAACGTGGATCGGAGGAACAGGGAGATATATCCCGAGCCGGGCAGCAGCAGATGCCTGGTATGTTCCAAGCTCTGCAGAAATTACCGCCGGTAGTGTTCAATTAACACTGGAATCAGAGGATCCGTTGGGTCCCTGTGTAAAAGACAGCAAATCCATGACGCTTACGATTGTTCCACTGGTTACTGCAGATGCCGGTAAAGATGATACCATTTGTGAAGGTAGTACAGCAATATTGAATGCAAAATTCGGAGGAGCAGCCACAGGTGGTAAATGGAGCGGTGGAACAGGAACATTTTCACCAAACGAAGATTCACCGGAAGCCGTTTATACCCCAAGTGATGCGGAAATTGCTGCCGGAAAAGTTATACTTACTTTTTCAGCAACCAATGCAACCAATGCAAGTTGTCCGGGCGGATCGGATACAAAAATAATTCTGATCGATAAACAACCGGTTGTTGAAGCAGGTCCTTTACAAAACATTTGTTTTGAAACGTTTGCTACCCTGGCCGGAAAACTGGATGGTGGGGCTACCAGTGCCACCTGGAGCGGCGGTGGTGGAATATATCAACCCGACAACACCTCGCTCACTCCAAAATATATTCCGAGTGCAAGTG
>CAZMRM010000101.1:0-10742 GCA_964568515.1 uncultured Chitinophaga sp.
TTTTCCATTCGGCAGCAGCACACATCTCCAGATATCCCGTCCCCCAAAACCACCTTCTTTGCGGTCGCTTACAAAATAAAGCGTCCGTCCGTCCGGACTCAATGATGCAAATGTTTCCCAGGCCGGTGTGTTAACTGCGGTAAGTGGCTGAGGATTTGACCATCCATCCATTTCCTGTGTACTGTAAAAAATATCGCCGCCGTTTACATCTTTGTAAATGAACAATTGTTGTCCATCCGCAGAAAGACTTAAAGCAGCATCATCTCCATTCGTGTTTATTTTGAGTCCAACAGTTTGTGCTTTACCCCATTTGCCGTTTTCATGTTTAACAGAATAATAAATATCATCATAAAATTCATCATTGGTTGTTTTCTCGCCGCCGGTGCTTCCTGGTCTGCGCGATGTAAAAATAAGAATGGTACCATCAGAAGAGATAACCGGACTATAATCGGGATAAGGAGTGTTTATACTGTCTCCTATGTTGGTGATGGTTACAATGACCGAATCTTTGATGAAATCTATTGCATTAAAATTTTTATCAATGATTTCTGACAGATCTTTTGATAAATCTTTGTTATGGTTTCCAACCAGTTCCTTGTATGTATTAAAATAGGTCGTGGATTCGGCAAATTTATACTGCAAACGATAGGCTTCACCCATCAGGTAATAGGCATGTTCCGGTGCCTTTTTCTGAGTGGGATCAGTTTCATCATAATTATGTGTTACATTAGTAATGGCCTTCTTTAAGTAATTCAGAGCCAGATGTTTTTGAGTAGGTGATTGTAACAAACACAATCCTATTTTGTAGTTGATGTTGGCATTTGTAGAATCAATTTTATAGGCTTCCTTATAATATTCCAGAGCAAGCTCATAATTTTGTTCTAAAACAAGATAGTTCCCTTGCGTAAATTTTTCACGATACGATTTGCTTTGGGCAAATGAATTATAACTTGTTCCAATTAAGAAGAAGAGAGCGAAGACAAATTGCTTCATGATTATTGTTGATTCTGGTTCTTTATATAAGCCTTCACTTTAATATACTGATAAAGCTCGTAAGTGGTTTTATTACTTCTGGCATCTTTATTATATTCAGGTCCTTGTACCAATTGCTTATGAGGTAATACAAAATGAATTTGCGATTTATTGATCCCCCTTCTGGATAAAGAACGAATGAGTTTTCTTTCAGCAGAATTCGATCTGGCAGCAGCCAGGCGCTCATTGGTTTTGTATTTACGGGTGGGTACTTTTGAGGCGCTTGCTTCAATTTCAATTACCAGATCCGGGTTGGCAGCCATACAACTTTTTAAATTATCACAAAAACTATTGAACTCTTTTCGTTTTCCATCCGAATCCTGTTGATTGTATTTAAAGAAAATTTCAAAATTCAAACGATCCAGGTCACAAGGTATGTTGGTAGTAACCGGATTTTTGTCATCATCATTTTTCTCATTGAACCATTCATCACTTTGAGGCTGCTGTGTTTTAGCGGTAATAGCATCAGGTGCCATACCATATGGAATTTCTCGTGTAATCACATTGTAACCTGCTCCTTTGGGGGCATCTAATACTTCAGAGAAAAATTCTTTGCCATTCATTGTATAAACGGTTCTGTAGGTGCTCCCTACAGGAAGATTAGCTCCGTATTTACCCGTCTTGGAATTCGCATTCAATACCTGTACCGTATCATTAGTGGTTGTATTGATGATATAAATTTCGTTGTTTGTGATAGAGCCGTTGTTGGTACTTACAATTTTACCAATAAGTACGGTAATATCACGAGGCTGAAATTCAGGAAAGTCAATCATATAAAGGTCTTTTTCTCCGTATCCTCCTTCTTTATCTGATGAAAAATAAGCACGTTTGCCATCTACGCTCGTGATAAAAAAGATATCATCATCCGGTGTATTTACGGGATATCCGTAATTAACAGGAGTTGACCAGAAGCCGTTCTCATCATCTATTTTAGAAGTGAAAACATCAAATCCGCCCATGGATTGATGACCTTTTGAAGAAAAATAAATTTGTTTACCATCGGGATGAATGAAAACACCATCTTCATCGTATTTGGTATTGATCCGGTTGCCAAGGTTTTCGGCAGGTCCCCATTTACCATTTGGTAAGCGAAGACATTTATAAATATCTCTTCCGCCAAATCCTCCCGGACGATTACTTACAAAATAAAGGGCGCGGTTATCAGAAGTAAAGCAAGCATGGGACTCCCAGTCTGTACCATTTACCGGTGCATCCAGTAATGTTGGGACACTCCATTCCGCTCCTTTTAATTCACTCAGATAGATATTTCCGCCGTCCTGATCCCGGTACAGTAAAAGTTTTTGTCCATCAGCGGATAAATTGATGGTTGCTTCATGTTTAGCAGTATTAATGTTTGAACCAATGGAAGTAGCAGAGTCCCATTGTCCGTTCACGAACTTTGAAACATAAATATCTTCCAGGTATTGACCATTGGGTAAAAGTTCATTGGTGGCACCTCCCTTACGGCGGCTTGTGAAAATAAGTGTTTGCTCATCAAGGGATACTACGGGTGAATAATCCGGATAAGGGCTGTTTACTTTCGGACCAAGGTTGGTGATAATCACCTTGATAGGATTCTTCACCTGTTCCATGCCGTATTTACAGGTCTCAATATCATGCTGTGTGTCTTCCACATCTTTTGCATTCTTGGGACTGGTTCCCAGCAGTGAAATATATTTTTCGTATGTTTCTATGGCTTTGCTCCATTCATAGTTCAGGTGATAGGCTTTTGCCAGGTAATAATAAGCAGAAATAGGAGCGGTTGTTCCTTTGATATTTCCACCGGTATAGTTTTCAGATACGTTTTTTGTAGCTACTTCGAGGTAAGAAATGGCCTTTGTTTTATAGGTAGCAGAATTCAAATAACAAAAACCAATTTTAAAATTGATATCTGCGTTTCCTTTTTGAATAGAATCCAGTTTTAAATAAAGAGGAAGGGCAGCAGAATAATTTTCGTCTACAAAGTATTGTTCTGCAGCCTCAAAAATGTCTTTGGTTTCATCACGGTTAACGGATGCTTTCAAAGCAAAGGGAACTAACAATAACAGGCAGAAGTATAAAGTATTCTTTTTCATATTTTTTGTTTAAATTAGAATTCAAAATTTACATCCCATTGTTCTAAATAGTCTGCCATTCTGCGAACAAATTGCCCTCCTAATGAACCATCAACAATGCGGTGGTCATATGAATGTGAAAGATACATAAAATGTCTGATTCCAATCAAATCACCTTGTGGTGTTTCAATGACTGCCGGTTTTTTCTTTATAGCTCCTACAGCCATAATAGCTACCTGTGGCTGGTTGATAATTGGCGTACCCATTACATTTCCGAATGAACCTACATTCGAAATAGTGTAGGTTCCGCCGGAAATTTCATCGGGTGAAAGTTTTCCTAAACGGGCACGATTGGCCAGGTCATTCACTTGTTTGGTTAATCCGACAATATTTAAGGTGTCAGCATTTTTAATAACCGGAACGATGAGGTTTCCGCTTGGTAATGCTGCAGCCATTCCTACATTAATGTTTTTTCTTTTAATGATTTTTGTTCCATCCAACGAAACATTGATCATCGGAAAATCTTTGATCGCTCTTACCAGAGCATCAATAAACATAGGAGTGAAGGTTAATTTTTCTCCTTCGCGTTTTTCAAAATTCTTTTTTACTTTTTCTCTCCACATTACCAGATTGGTAACATCTGCTTCCACAAAAGAAGTCACATGAGGAGAAGTGTGTTTACTCATAACCATGTGTTCGGCAATGAGCTTGCGCATGCGATCCATTTCAATGATTTCGTCACCGGCATTTACACTAATGGCAGGTTTATGTTGCTGAACACTTCCATTTGAAGCGGATTCCTTTACAGAAGGCTGTTGTTGCGGCTTTTCTGCCGGAGCCGTTTGGGTTCTGCCTTTATTGGGTATATAAGCCAGTATATCGTTTTTGGTGATCCTGCCATTGGCGCCGGTTCCGGTAAGGGTATCCAGTTCTGCCATGGTCACACCTTCCTGTTTTGCAATGGTACGAACCAGCGGGGATAAAAATTTACCGGAGCCGGAAGTTTTATCAAGGGGTTCAGTTATTTGTTGTGGTATGGATGCTGTTTCTTTCTGACTAACCGGTGCAGAAGCGGCAGCTGCAGGAGTTTTTGTTTCCACAGGTGCTGCAACTGTGGCAGCTGCATCTGTGGAAATGATCGCAATTGCTTTGCCAACCTGAACAATATCCCCTTCCTTATATAACTGTTTTATCAATGTACCTTCAGCTGTAGAAGGGATTTCAGAATCTACTTTGTCAGTCGCTATTTCCAATACGGTTTCATCAGCGGCAATGGGATCACCTTCTTTTTTCAACCATTTAATAATTGTTGCCTCGGCAACACTTTCGCCCATTTTAGGCATTATCAACTCTACTTGTGCCATGATTATATGATCTTGTAAAAAATTGGTTTTAGAGGTTTAATTTAATAATCATCCTTTTTATTGGCGCAATGTACTGAAATTTACTCTAAATATTGCAGGGTTTTTTTTAGAATTTAGCGAAATAATAGGGATATTTTTATTAATTTACAAAGAGGGTTCACCACCTCCTCCTGTTCTCCTATGAACCCTTCTGTCAGATGAATTCCTGACCACACATTATCTATCTGTTTCCAAAATAAAAAAAACAGTTTCCGTATGAAGAAACTGTTTTAAAAATCAGGTTAAAATACTGTAATTTATGCAAAAAGAGGGAATTCTTTCATGAGTTTGTTCACTTCTTTTTTTACTTCGGTGATTACTTTTTCGTTTTCATGATTCATCAATACCTTATCAATCAGGTTGACGATTTTTGAAATGTGTTTTTCTTTTATTCCGCGTGTAGTAATGGCTGATGTTCCTACACGAATCCCTGAGGTTACAAATGGGGATTTATCATCAAACGGAACCATATTTTTATTAACGGTAATATCTGCTTTTACAAGGGTGTTTTCTGCCAGTTTGCCGGTCAGGTTTTTTGTACGTAAATCAATAAGCATACAATGGTTATCTGTTCCGCCCGAAATTACTTTGTACCCTTTGTCGATAAAACATTGTGCCATCAATTTAGCGTTTTTCATTACCTGCACACAGTATTTCAGGTACTCATCACTCAATGCTTCTTCAAAAGCCACAGCTTTTGCTGCAATAACATGTTCCAGCGGGCCACCTTGTGTACCTGGGAACACCGCAGCGTCCAGTAACTGAGACATCAGTTTAATTTCTCCTTTCAATGTTTTTTCTCCAAAAGGATTTTCAAAATCTTTACCCATCATAATCATTCCGCCGCGTGGTCCACGCAATGTTTTATGAGTGGTAGTCGTAACAATATGGCAATGTGGTAATGGATCATTCAACAATCCACGGGCAATAAGTCCGGATGGATGTGAAATATCTGCCATCAATAAGGCACCTACTTTATCTGCAATTTTGCGAAGCTTTTTATAGTCCCAATCTCTGGAATAGGAAGAGGCACCACAAATAATCAATTTTGGTTTTTCTTTTACTGCAGTCGCTTCAATTTTATCAAAATCAATTTTGCCTGTTTTTTCTTCCACACCATAAAAGGAAGGAACATATAATTTTCCTGAAAAATTTACAGGGGAGCCATGTGTTAAGTGTCCTCCGTGTGAAAGGTCAAATCCAAGAATTTTGTCACCCGGTTTTAAAACAGCAAGCATCACAGCTGCATTTGCCTGTGCGCCGGAATGCGGTTGTACATTCACCCATTCTGCATTGAATAATTTTTTTGCGCGATCAATTGCTAACTGCTCTACTTTATCCACTACTTCACATCCGCCGTAATAACGCTTGCCCGGAAGACCTTCTGCATATTTATTGGTCAATACGGATCCCATCGCTTTCATTACTTGTTCGCTTACATAATTTTCAGATGCGATCAATTCAATACCTATGGTCTGGCGTTTTTTTTCTTCACTTATCAGTTCGAAAATAGTAGTGTCTTTTTTCATGTTATTGTGGAGTAATTTTTTATTTGCGGTCACAAAAATATAAATTTAGTTTGGAATGTTGTTAGGTTCTTGCGAGGATAATTTAAGGGCAGGGATTAAAATCATCAAAATTACAGGTGATTGGGCCATTCCCATTAAATACCGGGCACATTCATACATTTGCCCTGAAAGGCTTTGAAACAAATAGCCAATCAGCATAAATATACCTGATAACAGCATCACAAAACAATAGGATCCTGCTGTGATCAGTATGTTTTTCCTTTTCTGAAAAAGAAGGTTTAAAGTAATAATGGTGATCAGAAAATAAATAAGGCTGAAAAGTATGGTTAATCCCCATTTCAGTTTAACCAATGCTGAATAACTGTAGTTTTTTAAGAAAAGCAGTGAAGGAGGGGGCGTGTAGGATGCTTCATAATCCATTGCTTGCAAAATGGCATTAATACATTTAAAAATAAAGTCACGATAATAGCCTGCTATTAAAATCAAAATGATCAATAGTAAAAGAAGAAGGTATTTTCGTACGGGCTGTTTCATGAAGTATGCTGCTGTTTTGTTGCATAATTATTTACCCATAACATCCACAAAAAGAAAATATAGCCGTAGATCAGAATGTTGAATGTGTAGGTATGATTGAATTCGGTCCATGCTCTTGAATAGGTATCTAAAATAGCCAATCCAACAATGCGACAAACATTAAGAAACTGAATGGAAAGAATTCCTAAACTAATGAAAATGAGTTTGGTTTTTACCTGACCGGTATAGGCAATAATAAAAACTGCAAACAATGAAAAAAGAGCAATGCCGTTGCAATTGTCGCCGATCCATAATCCTCCGCTTCCGTCAATTCCAATTACACGTTCACTCCCGGTGAATACCGTATATCCGAATGTCTCTAAAATAAACCGGCTTAAAAAAATGGTGGTATCTACAATAATCATGTCCAGCGTCTTCATCGGATGTAACCACAGGTCGTATATTAAATACCAGGAAATATATAAAATGGAAACAGTCAGTAGAAAACGTATGACAGGTTTTTTTAAGAAAGAACGCAAGGACATATAAATAAAAAATCCCGTTTAAACGGGATTCTTTTTAAGTGAACAATAAATTTTGTAAGCTCCAAATGCTGCCCCGGCAATCAATAAAAAAATTTCTCCACTATTCAGAGGAACAGGGCAAGGGGGAAAAATTCCTCCACAAGGAGTACCAGTAGTACCCATACCAGCGGCTTTAACCTCAGTGGATAGTACCAACAGGCATAATAAAGTAAGAACGAAACAGCGAAAAAAAATAATTTTGTTTTTCATTTCCTATGTCATTTAAGAATATCTCTTCCGACAAATGTACTATTTTTTTACTTATGGCTGAACGAATTTTTTTACTGTTTTTAGATGGGTGGATTGAACAACAATCATATAATACCCATGGAAACTGTCCGGAAGTGCTATATCTATATTTTGATTATTTGCCTGAATAATTATATTATCCATGATGCTTCTGCCCAACAGGTCCACAACTCCGATGATTGTATTTTCGGTTTGTGTCAGGTTAAAACCAATTTGATTACCGGTTGCTGTTTTAATTATACTGACATTATCGGTTGAAATCGTCGCAGTGGTAGTCGGTTTATAATCCGTGGCTTTTGAAAAATATAAAACAAAGCGTTGTTTGGAATCGCTGACCTTTGCATTAAAAGTATACACTGTAGATTTATTCAGGTCAATGAATGTATGTGTAAAAGTGTCTTCTAAAAGGATACTTGCATACTTATCAGCAACGCTGTTAATTCCTGAAGCAGTGATCTTGTAATGTCCGTTTATTCCAACCTGCATGTTTACAGGCATCTTATACACATCGTGATTACTGTTAAATGTACTGATGCTTAACGGTGTATTTTCTACGGTTGCTGTGAGGCTTGGTGCTCTGGCATTTAAACTTTTTCTATAAGGATGATCTTGTTCATCCCAGCCATCCTGTGCTGTTTCATTGCAGGCAACTTTTAACGTAAAGGCCATGTTATGACTCGCATCTCCGCTCGCAAGCGTTAGGTTTAAAAATTCAGGAACATTATTGGTTCTGTATAAAGTTGCGTTATCGGTGGCAGATTTAG
Organism: uncultured Chitinophaga sp.; assembly: GCA_964568515.1. Lineage (GTDB taxonomy): Bacteria > Bacteroidota > Bacteroidia > 2-12-FULL-35-15 > 2-12-FULL-35-15 > 2-12-FULL-35-15. Next base: position 8,129 of record CAZMRM010000101.1, read on the forward strand.
CTGTTTCGGGAACAGTGATGAGGGCACCATTTCCCTGAGCATAAGCCCAGAAACCCTGATAAGGCGGAAGAATATCAGAACCTGTCAGGGTTCTGTAATTATCTATTGTATGATCATACACATCAATACTGCTTAAGGTATTTGTAAAATTCATTCCGTTAACTGTTATGGCTGAAGCAAACGGATTTCCAACCAGATTTTCTCCACTATAACCAACAGGGTAGGCAGGTCCATTAGCACCCGTAAATTGCAAAGGAATGTTGATGGTTCCATAATGAGGAACTCCGGTTGTTGTTAGTGTTGTGGCAGAAAACCCATCTAAAGTGGCGTTGTTTGTGAGTCCGATTTCAAAACCTTTTCCGGTACCTAAAGGAGTAGATGCACTTATCTGGTAATAGTTGGCAGAAGGTTCATCATATGCCAACACATTGGATCCTGCGGGTCTGTTATTTACATGATCCCAGCCGGAGAACGGATACTCTAAAAATAATTCATTATCCCAATCTGCCATTGTGGAATTGGATACCGGTGAAGATAAGTTTGACCAGGTAATGGTAGCGCGTGCAGGAATGTAATTTTCTATTGTAAAATTACCAGAAAACCCACAGCTTCCACAAACAGGAGCAATGCGGGCATATCTTGCAGCATTTGCTTTCAATGTAAATGTTCCGCCTGAGTTGGTAAATGTTCCACCGGTTATGGATAATACATGAGTAAGGGATATGTTACCCTGATTAGTTGTATTCGTATTTATTTCAAGGTTAGCAAGTGTTCCGGTTCCGGTAATTGTTTTATCAGGGGTTGTCATTGTTTTAATGGTTACTGAGGTACTGGTTAATGTACTGTTAAGAATGAGTCCACCGGATGTGGTAAGTATGCCGGCAGATGTGCCTGTAATATTTCCTGAAGTATTAATGTTGATACCGCCCGAACCGATGTGTGTAGTGGATGCAGATGTCCAGTTGGCTACACCTCCTGATTGTATGGTCAATGAATTGGCAGAATCACCATTCATAGTAACAATGTGATTATTTTCAATGATGACGTCTGTCATGGCACTAGGGATACAATTACAACTGGCACCGCCAGAGCTTTGTGACCATGTTCCCAACGTGTTCCAGCTACCATTTGCAATGGAATATAAATTCCCTAAAATAGTTGGGTCACCATCACCTATTTGGATAGATACAGTGTTTGGACTAACTGGTATAGTAACTGTTGTAGCTTGTGCTGTGTTAGCTGTAGGAGTTCCTGCAACAGGAGTGGTCCATAGTGAACCATTATATACCTTAATTACTGAATTGGCCGTATTGTAATCCGGATCCTTATCCGTATTTACGAATGTGGGGGTTACTGTGTAATTAGTATAAATAATGGCCGCATTAGTTAATGTCCAGTAGCGGTTAACTGTATAAGATAACGCAAAACCGGAGGCTGCAATAGCCGGATGATCGCTTGCAGTGGTGGAAACGGTTAAGTTACCTGCTGAAGAAACTGTTGAGAACACAATAGTCAATGGCGCATAGTCCGAATTGGTTCCTAGTTCAAATGTCCGGGAAATATTGGATCCTGTAGAAACATTCTTACGAAGGTTACCAACTATAAAGCCACTGGTTCTGGAAACGCTTCCTGATGCAGGAATAATAACATTGCCGGCGTTTGTAATGAGGTTTCCGCTTGTTAAAGTAAGAACAGTGTTTACTGTGATGTCTGCTGCTATAGTAAGAGAAGTATTAGCAAGTGTTAAATTGGTAAAAGTGGTTGCGTTACCTGTCATTATCTGTGTGCTTCCTGTAAAGTGGACACTATTGGTTGCACCTGGTGTGACCGTCATGCTGCCTCTTGTGAAATTACCTGCAATACCAATAGTGGCGGCTGCCTGTAATGTTTTTGTACCTGTTCCGGAAAATGTAAGGTTATAATAATTGATCCCGCGGATGGTCTGAGCACTGTTACCTCTGTAATTTACTGTTCCGGTTCCGCATGTAAATGTTCCGGTATTGGAAAAGGAACCTGTAATATTGAATGTTCCGGAAGTAAAAGTAAGACTTCCATTGTTGGTGTAACTACCGGTTACATCCAGGTTGTAGGAAGAAAGGTCAAGTATGGCAGGACTCATGGTTGTTAGTGTTCCGGTTACCGTAAGATTTCCATTTGCAGCTTTGCTGCCGGAGTAGGTACGTATAATTAAATTTCCATAAGTAGGAATGCTGGAAATTGGTTGTGCATTATTACCATAATACGTAACAGTGCTGGTTGAAGCCAGGGTTATGTTTCCGGATGTAAAATTAGTGGGAAACAAAACATTTGTTGCGGATGAATTTAAACCTACATTCATTGCAGTATTGGCAGCCATTGTAAAAGTACCGTATGCATTCCCTGTAATCTGGAATGTTGAAGTAGAAAGTGTACCGGTATTTATTGCCAGGTTCCCATTAACGGAAATGTTACCGGCCAATGTTTTTGTACCGCTGCCTGAAATGATCAGGTCGTTGTATGTTGTAGCTTTAATCGTTTGTGTGGCACCGCCATATATGATTGCATTTCCGGCAGCTGTAGCATCTAAAGAAGGAGCTATCGCAGAGGTGCCGTTATATGTTAGGATGGCACCTGA
>CAZMRM010000102.1:0-1016 GCA_964568515.1 uncultured Chitinophaga sp.
GGTTTTACTTAGCTGTAGATTAATAGGGAATCGTGTGTAAATCACGAACTGTCGCGCAACTGTAAGTAACACAAAAAATTTTTACCAGTGATATCCACTGTTCGCCTCAAGGCGAATGGGAAGGAAGGTAAAATGTTACAAGTCAGGAGACCTGCCTGTTCCGAATTGACAATGCTTTCGCGAAATGAAGCCAAGTCAGGTATGATGCCTATTATTACAACCAACTATCAGAATACCTCTGCGCAGTAACCATTGTATATTCCATAGCGCATTTCTCCTTCTTTATTTCATTTCTTACGTTACATTGCGATGCTTGCTGATTTATTAATCATTTAAGTACAAACAAATGCAAACAAACAATCTTGGCTATCCGCGAATTGGTAGCAACAGAGAACTCAAAAAAGCCTGCGAGAACTATTGGTCAGGTAAAACAACATTGGAAGAGCTGCTAAAAACAGGAAGCTCGATCCGCCAGCACAATTGGCAGTTACAAAAAAACGCCGGGATCGATCTTATCCCCTCCAACGATTTTTCTTTTTATGATCAGATACTCGATATGAGTTTAAGTGTCGGAGCAATCCCTGAACGCTATCAAACGCTGTTTCTTAATAAAAATCGTACTGAACAGGAGCTGTATTTTGCAATGGCCAGAGGTTATCAAAAGGATGGATTGGATATTACAGCAATGGAAATGACCAAATGGTTTGATACCAATTACCATTACATTGTACCTGAATTCAAAAAAGATCAGGAATTCAAACGATTCTCTGATAAAATTATCAACGAGTTCAATGAAGCAAAGAATGCAGGTATAATCACCAAGCCTGTGATCATAGGGCCTGTTACATATTTACTTCTTGGTAAAGAGAAAGAAACAGGCTTTGACAAACTGGATCTGATAAAGAAACTAGTACCTGTTTACATTCAGATTCTTAAAAAACTGGAACAGAAAAGTGTACAAAAAGTTAAAATTTCATGCAGACTAGAAAAATCATAAAACATTATATTATATGTCA
>CAZMRM010000102.1:1026-3417 GCA_964568515.1 uncultured Chitinophaga sp.
ATTCAAATAAGAAATTCTTTATTTCAAATAGGGGTTTTAGCATTTCATATAAAAGGTAGATTTTTCATCAATTTTTCGATACTTTTTTTGTTATTTAGCGCTAAGCTGCAGCATTATCATTTAACAATTAAGAACCTATCTGTGTAAAGGTTAACAGTTATTCTACCATGAAGAAAATAAAATTAAATTCGAAACTAATCTTTAAAAAGGAAGCTATTGCTAACTTAAATAAGGATTCATTAAATAATGTAAATGGTGGCGGCGGTTTTACCGGGGGCTGTTCTGATGGAGACCTTTGCCGAACTCATTGGAATTGTACAAAAACTAATTGCACTGCTGATTGTGGGACACTCAATGCCTGTCAATCAGGACAACCAGGCCATACTGTTTGGACCTGTACTTTATAAACTTCAAACATCAATAAGGAAGTATTAATACTTCCTTATTTTAATTAAAACTAAAAAGATCAATGACTATTGAAAATAGGGAAAAACTAGAAGCATTATTTCTTTTATCGATTAGAGTGCTTCTTGCAGGTATATTTATCAGCTATGGATACGCCAAACTGGTGCATGATCAATTTGGCCTGTATGATAAACTCGTCCTTGAACAACCGTTAAAAAAGGTTAGTTCTTTTCAGCTTTCCTGGTATTTGTTCGGACTTGAGGAACCTTTTAAATATGTAATTGGGATTATGCAAATAATTACAGGCTTCTTATTATTTTTTCATCGAACTTATATTATTGGAGCTCTTTTATATTTACCAATTATCATCGGTATTATACTGATTAATATTTCCTACGTAAAAATAGACGTACTTTCTATTAGAACAGTTAATTATTTAATACTAGACATTGTTCTTCTCTATTTCAACAGAAATCAATTAAGGATTGCTTTTAACATGTTATTAATAAAATGTGAATTAAGCCTTAAGAAAAACTATAAAATAATCTTTGGGGCTATTTTAATTGCTATATTAATTGAATTTGGATGTGGAATTTTTTTTAATTTATTACTCCATTTAATTCATAAATTAAATGCATAAGAAATGTAACCTCATTTTATTTGTAATCTTCTATTACAGTTTTTGCTTAATACCCTTGCTTAATTCAATATTTTGTTGTTTTATGATTTTCAAAATAGGGGTAATAGTGATAAAATTATTTTTTTGGTGGAAAGTATTCGTTAATCTAATAGTTATATATTTTATTGAAAAATTCAAAAAAAATGAATTATACTTTTATTTCAATCAGAACCTTAGCCGAATAAGTTTGTATATAACTTTTCTAATAATTGATTTATTGATTTATTTTATAGCAATATATCTAATACTTAAATGATTCAAAAAAAGATTTTAGAGATCGATAGTTTATTTTTAGCTTTTAATGAAAAAATAATTTTTCAAGATGCTTACTTGAAAATAGAAACAGGTAAAATAGTAGGGCTTATAGGTGCCAATAGCTCAGGAAAGACTTTACTATTTGAAACAATATTTGGAACTTACAAAAAGGCCGCTATAAATTTAAGGTATAATAACAAAAATGTATCCCAACTGTATCTAAAAAACAAATTCATTAATCTCCTGCCTGAAAAAAACTTTGTGCCTGGTTTTCTCAGCATGAAAAAAGTTTTTTTGCTATATAATATTAAAATCCGATACTTTATTAACATATTTCCAGAATTTAAAAATCAAGAAAATAGAAAAATAAAAACATTTTCATTCGGTGAAAAAAAATTAATCGAAACGTTTTTAATAATAGAATCAAATACAATCTTTTCTATGCTGGATCAACCATTTTCTCATATAATGCCTAAACATGTGGATGTGATTAATTGTTTAATAAAAAAGAAGACGAATGAAAAAGGATTTCTTATCACAGATTATTTGTATGATAGCCTTATTGCAAATTGTGACGACATTTACTTACTCAGAAATGGAAATATTTCCATATTAAAAAAACACCATAGTTTAGCTGATTTTAAATTTTTAATATAATGGAATATAAGCGTATCTTAAATGAGATAGAAGGTATAAAAAAAGCTATTGATATAAATTTTAATTCCGATAATCCATATTTGATGGGAGGAGCGGCAGGTGTGCTACTTTTCTACCACGAATACTTTAAACTGACGAATAATAGTTTTAACTCCAAAACATTTGAAAGTATATTCAATAATAGTATAGAACATTCATTCTCAAATCCTCAAAACTATTCCTTTAGCCATGGGCTTTCTGGTCTTGGTTGGCTCATTGAATTTTTCATAAAAGAAGGTAGGATGCAAAAAAATGCCTCAAAAATTTTCAAGCAATGTGATGAATATCTACTTGAAATATTCAAAAGAGAAATTCAAAAAGGTAATTATGATTTTCTTCATGGCGCGATGGGAATT
>CAZMRM010000102.1:3427-10694 GCA_964568515.1 uncultured Chitinophaga sp.
GCTAAGGAAAAAATTGATAAAAAAGTATATCAATTTTTCTTTGACAATATTGAACAAGTATCAAAAATCTATCAAACACAAAGAATCTGGGAAACTTTCGATTTAGAATCTCAATCTTTAAAATTAAATAATTTTAATTTAGGGTTATCTCATGGCATTCCCAGCATTCTAGTGATTTTATGTCAAATATCCGACATTCTAGAGGGTTCTAGATCTAAGCGACTTTTATTAGAAGTGTCTGAAACTCTTTTAAGATGTAAGAACAAGATTTTACCTAAGTCTTCTGAAAATTTTGTCAGCTTATTTCCATATGAAACTAATAATTTTGAACCCTCTTTTACGTCTAGACTTGCCTGGTGTTATGGTGATTTGGGTGTTGCGATTGCTTTGTGGGAAGCAGGAGTGAGTCTTAGTAACTCTATGTTAAAAAATGAAGCTCTTTCAATAGCAATGCACTGTACACAAAGGAGGAAATTAAATGAAAACGGAATAGAAGACTCCTCTATTTGTCATGGAACTGCAGGAATAGCTCACATCTTCAACAAATTTTATATTGAAACTAATAACCTGCATTTTAAACAATGTTCTCAATATTGGATTAATGAAACTTTAAAAAAAAGTAAATTAGAAAAAAATTTAAATATATATGAAACGAGTACTTTGATGGATAAAAGTACTCAAAGTGGTTTCGGTCTATTGGAAGGAATGGCTGGTGTAGGACTAGTTTTAATTAATAGCTTGATTAATAAAAAACAAAATTGGGATAATTGTTTGCTTTTGTTTTAATATTAAAAATTGGAAAATTCTATCGAAAATTAATTAACCCATTAAAACAAAGTGTAATGCCATTTTATAATATCATTAAGTAATGAGATTGGATTTGGTTCTTTTTTCTGTTCTTTTAAAAATTTCCTGCAGTTTTGGCCAAGTTGTGCAAGATGGTAGTTCTTGTGACAGGGCAATTTTAATTTCAGATACTGTTGAATCTGTTCAGGTACCCAGATCAATAGGAACAACTTGGTATAAATTTAAGTCAGCATTTCCACTTCTCTCTGTTAAAATATTTAGGGCAGGGAATTATATAATTTATGAATCCAATTCAAACGAATTCTGCTCAACATCAGTTAAAGACAATATAGTATTTGCATTTGGTGATAGTTTAAAGACAGCTGACAATAAATACGTACGTTATAAAGCATCCGAATTAAATGGTCTATGCTCATGTAATAACTGTTTAAAAGCAAGTCTAACTTTTAACCGTTTTAAGGTTAAGAATGACGCTTATTACTATATCCAATTAATAAATACTGAGCAACCTTTGGAATTGAAATTCAATAGAAAAGCATTACTCAATAAGACACAATCCAATATAGATAGGAGCATAAAAAAGCATAATCCATGTGAAATCGTTTTCCTCAAATCACATACAACCGGAATGATAAGTTCTAGTGATAGCCTGAAAAATAAGCCATTCAATTCTCAAGAATGGATTTCTCTGAAATATGCACTTCATATATACTACATCCAACGTGATTTGCAACAACGAATTTTTAAAATAAGAGACTACGGTTTAGATGAAATAGCTTCTAAATGTGCGTTAGATTCCCTCGTTAAATTTTTGTTAGGTAATCCAAAAAGGAAAATAATTGTTACAGGTTATGTTACAAAGGGTGAGGACAAATTGGCTGAAAAGTACGAATTAGAGGCTTCAGAAGCACTCGCTAAAATTACACGAAATTATTTAGTTGATCACAAAGTTTTGTTTAATCAAATTAAAATAGAAGGGAAGGGAAGTAGTCAACAGTTGTATAAAGATGAAAAAAGCCAGGTGTCATTTATGTACGAAAAAAACCGGAATAATAGAGTAGAAATTAAACTACTAAATGCAAATTAAAGATTATTATACCGTAGGTATATTCTTACATTTTATTTTTGGTGCAAAGTTTCCGCAGTCATTAAAATTAAAACCCATTAGGTAATCCCGGATAAGAAAGCCGGTTCTCGTTCACCAATAATTTAAAGTTCCGTAATGGATTTATAAGAGGGTATTAATCCGTTGATTATTTTACCCTAAACCCGGTATTGTCTGTCCGCTATTTTAACGCTTCTTTTGTCCCCGAAAATTTTTAAGACTCATGAATTTATTTCAAAACATAAATTTTTAATTTTTCAGATCAACATAAACTTTAATAAGGATGAACAGAATAGTTGTAATTTTTATAGCATGTTTTTTAGCAGGAACCAAAGCGTTTGCACAAACAGGAACAATACAGGGAAAGGTTAAAACATCGGATGGCTTTCCTGTGGAGTATGTATCTGTTGGTTTAAAAGGCACTGGGTTAGGAACAACAACCAACACAAAAGGTGAATATGAATTAAAGAAAGTACCAAGCGGCAACTATACATTGATTACTTCGTTTGTTGGACTTGGAGTAAAAGAAATAAATGTGGAGGTAAAAGAAAATGAAAATACCATTGTACCTGAAATTGTATTAAGCGAGAATTTAAATCAGCTGAATGAGGTGATTGTAAGCTCAGGACACAATAAATTCGCGAATAAAGAAACGGATTATGTTGCCCGTTTACCGTTAAAAAATTTGGAAAACCCACAAGTGTATAGCGTAGTGAGTAAAGAATTGGTTCAGGAACAGTTGATCGTAGATTATAAACAGGCGCTTAATAATATAGCAGGTACTACACCTGTTGCAAATGTGAACGGAGCACCTGCTTTAAGAATGAGGGGATTTGCAACGGGCAACAATACACGCAACGGACTCTCTGCTGCAGGAAGTGGTATTATGAACATTGACCCGGTGAATATAGAACGGGTAGAAGCATTAAAGGGTCCAACAGGAACATTGTTTGGTGCAAATGTGAACGGAACCTATGGTGGTTTATTAAACAGGGTGATCAAGCAACCATTTGATACTTTTAAAGGTGAAGTGGGGTACTCAACAGGAAGTTGGGGTTTAAATAGAATAACTGCGGATATCAATACGCCTGTAAATACCTCAAAAACGGTGCTTGTGAGATTGAATGCAGCATTGCATAAAGAAAAGGGATTTAAGGATTATGGAGATAAACGGAATGTTTCCATTGCTCCCTCCATCTTGTATAAAGTAAACGACCGTTTGTCGTTTAATGTTGATATGGAGTATGGTTCCAGCAAAAGAATCGGTGTGTTCTATGCATCGGGTGATCTTTCTAAAGCAGGTGTATACAATTACAAAGATCTTAAACTGGATTATAAAAAATCATACATCGGAAACAACCTTTATGAACAATACACAGGTTTTAGTACAACGGCTCAAATGAACTATAAGATTTCTGATAATTGGACCTCAAGTACCAATTATGCGTATTGTAATGCTTCACAGGACAGAACAAACTGGCTTTCTTTTTCATTTTTAAATGATTCGTTGGTAAGAAGAAACCTGGGGGGTAACAGGGGACTACCTATCACAACGCAGGAGTTCCAACAAAACATTACCGGCGATTTTAAAATTTTTAAAATGAGAAACAGGATCGTTATCGGTATTGATGTTCTGAATTACCAATATAGTTATAATGGCGTAACATCCATAAACTATGACACCATCAATCTTAACAATACCTCAAATGATTATACCATTAATGCAATGAAAGCAGATGCTGCATTTGCAAGATTACCCATGATTTCTTCCCGGTATGAATATACTGCCCAAAGCGCTTATGTTTCCGATGTACTTAATTTAACACCTTCTCTTATGGCGATGATAAGCGGAAGAATGGATGTTTATTATTACAAAGGTTTGTTCAGTGGTGGCAAGTTAACAACACCCGGTTACAAACAAACCTCTTTTTCACCCAAACTGGGTTTGGTTTACCAGCCGGTGAACGGGAAAGTGGCATTGTTTGGAAACTATATGAGCGGCATGACCAATCTGGCTCCTGTTACACAGCCCGATGGCTCTGTTCTTAATCTAAAACCACAACAAGCATGGCAATGGGAAGCAGGTGCCAAAATGGATATATGGAAAAATAAAGTGAGTGCGACAATCAGTTATTATGAAATTCTGGTTACCAATTCCACACGTAGTGAGGTGATCAATAATTTGTCTTACACAGTACAAGACGGCAGCCAGGAAAGCAAGGGATATGAAATAGAACTTATTGCGAGCCCCGTTCAGGGATTGAATATCATGGCAGGCTTTGGTCATAACATTAACAAATATGTAAATGCTGCAGATGCAGTAAAAGGAAAACAAGTTACCCAAAATCCCAATGATATGGTCAACCTTTGGATAAGTTATAAAATCATTTCTGGTAAGATCAAGGGACTTGGATGGGGTATCGGTGGTAATTATGTGAGTAATTCCTGGTTTGATGCAGCAAACACATTTATAGTTCCTGCTCATACCATTGCAAATGCAACCTTGTTTTATGACCAACCTAAATTTAGAGTTGGTGTTAAAGTAGATAATCTTACCAATCAGAAATATTGGGATGTAAACGGTACGCCTAACGTATTACGTCAGTTTATTGGCAGCGTAATTTTCAAATTTTAATGATAAACCAGTAAATAAAACAACATGTTGTCCGGCATGTTGTTTTATTATTTAGTGAATGTGATTGTCTTCATTCGTATGCTAAGGGCTTCTATCAAGATTTGTAGCATTATTCTCGTTAAACTTTGCAATTAAGTTTTTTTGGACGGTAGTCTCTTCGGTGTTCCTCCTGATCCGGATTCTTTTACTAATCGTTCTTCGTTGGCATATGTTTATTTCTATTTTGCTCCCATGAATCTATCACCATTATAGTGAATCCTGCGTTCTGTAATATCAGCCAACCATACTTCTTTTCCCAGGCAATATTAAACCGGGAACTTTGTACCCAAGTCACTTTTTCAACAACTTGTTTTTGGAGAAAGGGTTGTGTGACGTAACTGCTTCAATTAAAAACAGCCAGTTTTTTGTTTATCATAAATAATTACATCAGGTACATATCTTTAGTATTGGTAACTTTCCCGAAGTTGAAGTGAGAATAGATAAAAGTAACTTTTTATGCTAAAAAGGCTTAAAATTCATCGAAACGTCTAAAAATTCGTTATTGGCTGAATACCTTATGAATTAGGGAATTATACTCTTTTCGTCAGGCAACCTTCTATTTCCCTATTTAGAAACCGTCTAAATTTTTACTTTCTCCTTTTCCATTAGCGGAATTATTGGTAAAATTGCACTCGATTTTGAAAAGAATGCTTCGCTGGAGTTCATTTTTAAAGAAATACAATTTCAAATAAACCGCTGATCTTGTTTGCTGAGAACATAAATACTGCTGAAAAACCGGTTACTGTCATGAGTAAACTCCGTGATTACGGTCAATTTATAAAACTTCGTTTGGCTTCACTGGTAGTTTTATCTGCAGCTATCGGCTTTGTTGTAGGTTCCCAGGGTGTTGACTGGCCCAAAATGTTATTACTTATACTTGGCGGTTTTCTGGTAACCGGTTCTTCCAATGGCTTTAATCAGATTATAGAACGTAACCTGGATAAACTGATGGACCGCACCCAAAACCGTCCGTTGCCACAGGAACGTATGACCTTACAAGAGTCATATATCATTGCTTCCTTAACAGGTATTATTGGTATTGCCATTCTTTGGGTATTTATGAATCCATTAAGCGGTATATTGGGATTATTGGCGCTCGTCTTATACACGGTTGTGTATACGCCTCTGAAACGTGTTACTCCTTTTGCTGTATTCATTGGTGCTTTTCCAGGTGCTATTCCACCCTTATTGGGGTGTGTTGCGGCAACATCGGGCTTTGGTGAAATCAAACTGGAAGCCTGGATACTATTTGTAGGGCAATTTATGTGGCAGTTTCCGCATTTCTGGGCAATTGCCTGGGTACTGGATGAAGATTATAAAAAAGCAGGTTTTCAAATGCTGCCTTCTCTGGGTGGTCGTGATAAAAGCAGTGCCTTTCAGATTTTAGTGTACACCTTGTTCTTACTTCCCATTAGTTTATTGCCGGTTCTTTTTCATATGTCAGGAATCGTTTCAGTAGTGATCATCTCCATCTGCGGAATATTTTTTACATACCAGGCTTATAATCTGTATAAAAAATGTACAGTGGAAGCCGCACGTAAACTCATGTTTGGATCCTTTGTCTATTTGCCGCTTGTACAACTGGCAGTGATGATCGGGAAATGATGGATGAACAAAATAAAGATAAAATGAATACAAACGCACTCTCTTATTCACAAGAGGAAGAAAAACGGATCATACGGGAAAAAGCTTCCAAGCCATTACTTTGGATAGGAATGGTGAGTATGGTAATGTTGTTCGCAGGGCTTAGCAGTGCGTATGTAGTGAGTCATGAAAGTGCAAAATGGCTGAAATTCGAACTTCCACATTTGTTTTACATCAGTACAGCAGTCATTATGTTGAGCAGTGTTACCATAAACAGCGCTGTAATGGCAGCTAAAAAAAATGATTTGAATGGTGTAAAACGTTTTGTGCTTATTACCTTATTGCTGGGTATAGCGTTCATTTTTTCTCAATTCAAAGCCTGGGATTTCCTGGTAAGCCAGGGGATTTATTTCACCGGTAAAACCAGCAACCCTTCCGGTTCTTATTTATATGCCCTTACCTTTTTGCACATGCTGCATTTGGCAGGTGGGCTTATTTCTTTGCTCGTTGTATGGATCAATGCAGCACGGAAGAAATACAATTCAGAAAATTTACTGGGCATTCAGTTATGTGCTATTTTCTGGCATTTTCTGGATGTTCTATGGATATATTTGTTTTTATTTTTATTGTTGATTCGTTAATATTTAATGAAAAATTTTGCATATTAGCAGCCTAATTCAGTATTTTTAAATTTTAAATTCATATTAAAACTATGTCAGGTCACGTAGCAGAAACAGACTCAGATTCAGCTTGGAATGGTGGTAAGTCGCCATTTGGTGTTAGTTATGGAAAAATCTTTATGTGGTTCTTCCTTGTATCTGATGCTTTAACATTTTCAGGATTATTATGTGCCTATGGCTTTATGCGTCACAGACACCCAGAAGTTTGGCCAAACCCGGGTGATGTATTTACCCATTTCCCTTTTTATGAAGGACATATTCCTTTGGCTTACGTAGGGTTAATGACCCTTATCCTCATCATGTCTTCTGTAACGATGGTATTGGCAGTGGAAGCAGGCCACCGTAATGATAGAAAAAAAGTGATCATCTGGATGCTGTTAACCATTGTAGGTGGTGCCATGTTCGTTGGTTCACAAG
>CAZMRM010000103.1:0-10679 GCA_964568515.1 uncultured Chitinophaga sp.
GTTGCAGGTAAGCTAAACGATAGTTGGTTCTATACGGCACCTGTAAAATCAAAGGACAGGCTGCCCAATGATTTTGGCCTGTATAATATGGCAGGTAATGTAAGCGAATGGGTAATGGATGTGTATCGTCCTCTTTCTCCCGAAGACAAAGCCGATTTCCGTCCTTTCCGCGGAAATGTATTTAAAACACAGGAACGCGATGTGGATGGTATCATGATCGATGATACTATTAGATATGATAGTGACAGTAATATTCTCAGTATCCCTGGAATGGTACGCTGGAGAGATGTAAGTATTACTGTACCGGATGATAATCTGGATGAAAGAAGAAATTACAAATATGCCGATAACATCAATTATTTAGATGGTGATGTGCAATCTCAAGCCGTTACCCTGACCGGTGGTGGTAGCTGGACCGACCCTTATGATGCTTCTGTCGGTAAACCAGAAAGTAGCGGAATGTATGATTTTGGCCAAACATCTTTGATTAATGACAAAGCACGCGTATACAAAGGCGGCTCGTGGAAAGACAGGGCCTACTGGATGGTTCCCGGAACACGACGTTTTCTTGATCAGCGCCAGGCATTTGCATGGCTAGGATTCCGTTGTGCGATGACACGCGTAGGTAGTCCGGTTGGCTTAGGTAGAAGATAATTATTATTAATATATTATATGAAAAAGGTTGTTCTTCTCAAAGAACAGCCTTTTTCATTGTAGACACTTTTAATTGTTGAACACAGAAGATCACAAACCCTTCAATCTCTGTGGTCTTCTTATAAGTACAAATTATAAGTACAAATTACTCATATTATTAAATGGTCCAGGTATTTTTGCCGCGTATGATCACATCCAAATCGCCTTTCCCTTTTGCTGAAATGGCTTCCTGAATTTGTGCATTTAGTGCATCCTCATAGCAGAATCTGTTCTCTTTATAAAATACCCCAAACGGACGTGGTAAAGCGTCATTGGTAGCTGGATTATCAAAAAAGCGGACCAATATATTTGCTTTCACCTGATCTGTTTCATCATGTATCCATAAATCATTGGCAGAGACGGTTGCCAAATCTACTATTACAGGCTTAAATCCATCCAATTTGATTCCCTTGCTGCCACTTTCTCCAAATAGTAACGGTTTACCTTGCTCTACAAAAAGCGTATTGATTTTTTTTGTTCCTTTTTCCGTAAATACCTCAAAAGCGCCATCATTAAACACATTACAATTTTGATAAATTTCAACCATAGATGTTCCTTTATGCTGATGTGCCCGTTTTAAAACATCCCTTAAATGAATCGGGTCGCGATCCATCGATCTGGCAACAAATGTAGCATCTGCACCTAAACACAATGCCAATGGATTGAAGGGATGATCAACAGAACCCATTGGGGTGGATTTTGCAACTTTACCCAATGGTGATGTTGGTGAATATTGCCCTTTTGTTAAACCATAGATTTCATTGTTAAACATCAATACATTTACATCAAAATTCCTTCTTAATAAATGTATTAAATGATTACCGCCTATCGACAATGCATCTCCATCACCGGTTACTATCCAAACGCTAAGATCAGGACGGGTAGCTTTTAGCCCGCTTGCCACAGCAGTTGCTCTTCCATGTATACTGTGCATACCATATGTTTCCATATAATAAGGAAACCGTGAAGAGCATCCGATACCTGAAATAAAAACGATTTCTTCTTTTTTTAACCCAAGTTCCGGCATTACAGTTTGAACTTGTTTTAATATTGAATAATCACCGCAACCCGGACACCAACGTACTTCCTGATCGGTTACGAAATCTTTTGCAGATAATTTTGGTTCAATTGTTCCTGTCTCCATTATTGTTTATTTAACTTCATGTTTAAATTGTATACGTTTATATGGAACTCTTCCTGAAAAACAATTTTTTTATTTCTTTAGCATTTCAAGAATTTTGTTTTTGATCTCAACCGCAGTAAATGGCAAGCCTTTAATTTTATTCAGGCCTTTTGCATCAACAAAATAGTTATCTCTGATGACTTTTATTAATTGCCCGTTATTCATTTCAGGAATTAAGATTTGATCAAAATTTTTCAGGATTTCTTCTAAATTTTTGGGAAAGGGATTTAAGTATTTTACTTGTGCATGTGCAACATTATAACCTTCTTCTATTGCTTCTTTCACAGCCACTTTAATTGAGCCGTAAGTGGAACCCCATCCCAGCACCAACAGTTCACCTTTCGTATTCCCGCTATCAATCTTTTGAAGAGGGATATAGTCCGCAATACCATCCACCTTCGCCTGACGCAGTTTTACCATTAACTCATGATTATCGGGGTCATATGAAATATTCCCTGTTTCATTTTCCTTTTCAATTCCTCCAATACGGTGCTCCAATCCTTTAGTGCCAGGGATGGCCCATTCACGCGATAATTTTTCATTTCGTTTATAGGGTAGATACTTTTCACCTTCTTGCAGATTATTCTCTACAAATTTCACTTTTATTTCAGGTAAATCAGCTGCTGAAGGGAACTTCCAGGGCTCGGACCCGTTTGCCAGGTAGCCATCACTTAAAAAGAAAACCGGTGTCATAAATTCAAGTGCAATGCGACATGCTTCAAAAGTACTGTCAAAACAATCTGTAGGAGAATAGGCTGCTATAACAGGTACCGGCGCTTCTCCGTTTCGTCCATGGAGTGCCTGCATCAAATCCGCTTGTTCTGTTTTTGTCGGTAATCCGGTACTTGGGCCGCCACGTTGAATATTTATGATTACCAATGGAAGTTCCTGCATCAGTGCTAACCCGATGGCTTCGCCTTTTAATGCGATACCTGGCCCTGATGAAGCAGTAACCGCTAATGCACCACCAAATGAAGCTCCAATAGCAGAAGTAATAGCAGCTATTTCATCTTCAGCCTGAAATGTTTTTACTTCAAAATTTTTATGTTTGGATAATTCATGTAAAATATCTGTAGCCGGGGTAATCGGATAGGTACCATAAAATAATTTTAATCCCGACTTTTGAGCTGCTGCCACTAAAGCAAGTGCAGTTGCCTGATTCCCTATAATGCTTCTGTATGTTCCTTTTGTAACAGGTGCAGGCTTTACCTCAAAACGATTCATCGGAGCTTCTACGGTATCACCGTAGTTAAAACCGGCTTTCAGCGCTTTTACGTTCGCATCAATTAGCTCAGGACGTTTTTTAAACTGTTCCTTTAGAAATTCTATGGTATTATCAACTTCACGGTTATACATCCAATAGATATATCCTAATACAAACATATTTTTGGAACGATCCATTTCTTTCGTTCCAAGTCCGGAATCAGCAAGTGCTAATCTTGTAATTTTGGTTACATCAATTTCATGTACCACGTATTTATCAAGTGAACCATTTTTCAGTGGATGAACACCATCAGGATATTTGGCCAGTTTAAGATTTTTAGAATCAAAGCCATCCGTATTGGCAATTACAATTCCGCCTTCTTTCAATTGCTTAATATTTGCTTTGAGAGCAGCAGCATTCATTACAACTAAAACATCACTTGCATCTCCAGCGGTATGCACCTCATCACTTCCAAAGTGTAACTGAAATCCAGACACTCCTGCTATTGTACCTTGTGGCGCTCTGATTTCAGCAGGAAAATTAGGAAAAGTACTAATATCGTTTCCATAAAGTGCTGCTGTGGTTGTAAACTGAGATCCTGTTAATTGAATACCATCTCCTGAATCACCAGCAAACAGTATTACTACATTTTTTTTTATTTCTGTTGTTGCTCCCATTTTGTTTCATCCCGAAATACGATCAGGAATTTGTAATTGATATTTAGTATTTTGATAAAAAAAAAGGTTTTTCCATGGGGAAAAACCTTCAAATATGTACGTTATACAGTTACCCCTTGTAAGCATGATGCTTACAACACAATGTGTTGCAGAACAAAGAATATTGCGGTTGTTGAATCATTGCACAAATACTTCGACGATAAAGGTATGAATAAATGTTCGTCGTCGCAATAAAAAAAACGTATTATCTATAGATATTAGTGATTAAGCCATCACTGATGCATTAACGGCTTCAACAGCCTTTATTTCAGGTATAGAACGCTTTATAGATTCCTCGATACCTGCTTTTAATGTCATCATACTCATGGAACAGGCTTTACAAGCACCTAACAATTCCAATTTAACGACATAATCATTTGTAATTTCAAGTAAAGATACATTACCGCCATCCGCTTGTAAATAAGGGCGAACCTGATCTAAGGCTTCTTCTACTCTTTTAATTAATAAATCATTCATGATTTAGGGGTCTTATTGATTTATATTGAATTTAACCTGCAACAGAAAGTACTTTTGTAGCATTAACAATAGATACTTGTTGTGCCACATTACGTCCAAGTTCCATAAAAGCAAGTGCCTGCGCTGTGTTTTCTTGTAATACAGCTGGTCTTCCTGCATCCCCTGCCTCACATATACTTTGTACCAAGGGTATTTCGCCTAATAAAGGAACATTCAGCTTTTCTGCCAATCTTTTTGCACCATCTTTACCAAAAATATAGTATTTATTCTCTGGAAGTTCGGCAGGTGTAAAATAGGCCATATTTTCGACTATACCCAAGACAGGTACATTGATTTGAGGTAATTGAAACATCCCTACCCCTTTTTGAGCATCAGCTAATGCCACTTGTTGCGGAGTGCTGACGATAACAACACCATTTAATGGAACAGCACTTACTAAGGAAAGATGAATATCACCTGTACCAGGAGGTAAATCAATTATCATGTAATCCAACTCTCCCCAATCGGCATCCGAAAACATTTGAGTTAATGCTTTTGAAGCCATTGGTCCTCTCCACACGATCGCTTGTGAAGTATCCGCAAAAAAGCCGATTGAAAGCAATTTAACACCATAACTTTCAACCGGAATAATCTTGTTCACACCATCAATGTTTTTTATCATTGGTTTTTCATGCACTACATCAAACATAATTGTTTGAGACGGTCCATAAATATCTGCATCGATCAACCCAACGGTTGCTCCTTGCTTTGCTAATGATACAGCAAGATTAGAAGCAATAGTAGATTTTCCTACACCTCCTTTTCCTGAAGCTACAGCAATGATGTTCTTTACTTTTGGTAATAAAGGACCTTTATTTTGACGTTCGCTAACATTGGCTGTCATTTTAACATCAACAATGGCTTCTTTATCTACGAAATGCAGAACAGCATTTACACATGCTTTATGGATAAGGTCCTTCATCGGACACGCAGGAGTTGTAAGTACAACTGTAAAGTTTATCCTTTTTCCTTCTATCTGCAAATCCTTAATCATCCCCAGCGTCACCAAATCTTTTTTGAGATCAGGATCCTCGACATTTTTTAATGCTTCCAGAATTTGCTCTTTGGTAATACTCATTATTTCACCGTTATTTTTAATCCATTTTTCAGTAGTGCAAAGATACGGAAATTTGTTATTCCTTTTACTCTATAAACCAGTTTAAGGCTTTAAATCAACCCTTAACCGGTAAGCAACACCCAAATTAAAAATAACAGCATTTTTCGTAGGTGTATATACTAAATTCTCATCTGTCCGGGACTTTGTAGTGAAAGTGTATTGCAAAGGGTTTTTTCCAAGAGAGTAACCAATTTCTCCATAAATCAATATTCTTTTGTACAGAAAATAATCAATAAAATATTTTAATTGAATCTCATCATATCGAACATAGTCATTATTTAGTTGTTTTTCCAATCGGAATGATCTGGTAAATGATTTAAATCCCAGCCCACTATATAGTCTATTTTTTATTAGGTTGTACTCCAACTTATAATTGGTTGGTAAAATTCCATACAAACTGATTCTATCGGTTGCCTGCCAATCTATGGCTGCCAGTGGTACAAAAAAATTTCCAAAAGCCTCCCGATTGTAATATAAACCGGCCTTTATCTTTAATTTATCATTAATTATATAATTTTCTAAAAATATACCTCCCAGCTGAACATCCTTTGTACTGATCCGATCTCTAAAATCAGAAGCTATTTTTGGAACAACAATCGTAATTGTTTTCCATTTTTTATTTGTGGAAACGAATTGAAAACCAATGGGCAGATAAATGCTAGTGAGCGAGGAGGAGTAATTGGAAATGACTGATGATTTAATATTTTCTGCGCTTAATCGTACCATCAGAACATTTCCATTTTTATATTCTTTTGGCAGAAGAATACTTAAAAAATAGTTTTCCGTTTTATTTTTAAAATTATCATTTCTATAACCGGAAGAAAAAAACTGATAATTAGCGTTTGCTAAATCTGTATATGGTTGTGGAAATAAATAACAAGAAATGAGAAGGAAAGAACAAAGGAAAGTGATTTTTCTTTTCATATTTGTCAGCAAAACTGCTGATGAAAATACTCAAAAATAGTATTCAAAAAATAAAAAATATTAAGGTACAATTGTTTATTTATCTTCCGCTTCCCGTTTGTTGAATTTTATTGCTATCATTAATTCATGTGTACCGAATGTATACTTTTTAATATTGGATAATGTATAATCATATGAATAAACCAAGGATATATTCTCCAGAATATTAAATCCTATAATAGCTGAAACAGCATCTTTATTACGGTAAACAGCCCCTAACCAATATTTTTCTTTATAAATACCTCTAACGCCAATATCAAATTGCAAAGGAGTTGGATAAACAAATTTAAGACAGGTGGATGGTTCTACTTTAAAGTCGCTACCCACATCAAATTTATAGGCACCTGTTACATAAGCATGTGCATTCAATTTACTCGAGCTAGAGGTCTCATAATTAAAAAATTTAACCCTGCTTTGAAAAATTTGCGGTACACTCCCGCCTATGTACCATTTTTTATCAGTAGAATAAATATAAAATCCTGCTCCAAAATCGGGTACTATCATGGATTGGCTCCCTATCCCCAACGTATTATCATCGGGATCATGTAATGATATTTTTGAAGCATCCACCATAAATTGCAATACACCCGCCGATATGCCTAAGGATCCTTTGATTTTTTCTGTTATTTTCAAATGATATGCATAGGAAAGGTAAAAACCTGTACGGCGTGTAGGGCCGGCAATATCTGAAAACAGCAATCCTCCCAATCCCATTTTTAAGGATTTCGTGGGACCATTCACACTTAAAATATAAGTTCTCGGTGCATCGGCAATGCCAATCCATTGATAACGGCTGTCACATTTTGCTTCAAAAAAAGGCTCACTGCCTCCGACAGCCGGGTTCATTACATAACTATTGATCATGTAATTGCTATATTGCGGTAATTGCTGGGCATTTACCAGCATCGCACAAAATACCAGGTATATAAAAATGTGTTTTTTCATATGTAATTTTCCAAAAAAATTCATATCCACTCTTAACGCATAATTGTAACAGAACCTGTATACACCGGTATTGCCGGATCACCCAAATCAATTATATAATAATATGTCCCAACAGGTAACACCTTTCCTTTGTAAGTTCCGTCCCATTTCTTGTTATATCCTGGTGATTGGAAAATCATTTCTCCCCAACGGTTGTATAATTCAACCATACAGTTCGGGAATAGTTCTATCCCACTCAGTATCCATACATCATTTTTACCATCTCCATTCGGTGTTATTCCGGAAGGAATCTCAATAGTAGGTTGTAAGTTTACAACCACAGTGTCTACTGAGATACAACCCTGAAGTGACGTTACCGTTACTGTGTAAACCGTAGTACTCTGGGGTGTTGAAACAGGGTTAGGAATCAAAGGATCATCCAAATAAGTAGATGGTGACCATATAAGTGTAGTTCCGGGAGTTGAAGTTGTAGGGCTTCCTCCTATAGCCGTACTGTTCCCGATATATACTTTTTTATCAGGGCCTGCATCTGCGTCAGGCAATGCATTTGAAGTAAGTGTTATGGTATCACTGGCCGAACATCCGGTTCCGTTATCTACAACAACGTAATAACTGCTTGTACCAACAGGTGGATTGACAACAACAATGGGGGTATTTGCAATAAGTGTATTGGTTGGTATACTATACCATTTAAAATTAACAGCATTGATGCTGGCACTTGCATTCAATGTAAAGGAAGATGCCTGACAGAAGGACGTATCATTTCCAACTTTGGCAAATACTGATTGATTTGCTGAAACGACCATTGAATCTTTTATTCTGCAACCATTTTGATCTGTAACAGTAATTGTATAACTACCACTCAATACATTTGTCAGATCTTCTGTATTCGCAGTTGAACTTCCACTCCATTGAAACACATATGGCAATGTTCCACCTGCTGTTGTTACATCAATCGACGCGTCAGGAACCGTATTGCAAGTTGAACTGGTGGTTACATGACTTATTGTTAAAACAGGTGGTTCTACGAGTGTTATGGATTGTGAAGCAGTGCATCCATTCAGATCAGTAACTGTCACTGAATAGGTATTGGCAGGAAGTGAAGTGAGTGTTGGTCCGGTGCCCAATGCAGGTGTCCATGTATAGGAATATGGAAACGTACCACCTGTAGGAACAACAGTTATTGTTCCGTTAGCATCACCATTACAAAGCGGATCTCCTACACTTCCGAGCGTAATAAATACAGAAGGTTGTTGCGTAATGGTAACAGAGGCACTGGATGCACATCCATCCGCTCCTTTTACCTGGGTCAGATAGTTACCAGGACATAAGTTACCAATAGAATCGGTGATGGCTCCCGTATTCCATGCTATAGTGTATGGTGCTACGCCTCCTGTAGCAATTACTTTAGCCGTTCCATTGCAGGAATCATTGCAGGCAATATTAGTGGAAGTGGTTGTTAAGGAAGGGCCATTTTTTGTATTCAGTGGAATAGCGATGGACTGACTGCAAGTCGCATCTGCGATTTGTACTGTGTAAATTCCTGCGCAGAGATTTGTCAGATTAGCGCTTGTTGAACCCGTGTTCCAGGATATTGAATAAGGTGGCACCCCACCGCTTGGAGCGATTGAGATCTCTCCATCACAAACCGTACAAGATGGTATTTTAACGGTTTGATTCGCAAGGAACGGAGGAGGACTTGCTATCGTAACAGAATCTGTTCGGGAACAACCTGCATTATCTGTTATCTTAACATAATAGGTTCCTGCACATAAATTACTCAATGCAGCAGTTGTTTGCCCACCTGGGATCCATAAATAAGTATAAGGAGGGGTACCACCTACCGGAGTTACAGCAGTTATGGCACCATCACATAATCCATAGCACGTTACGTTTGTTGATGCAATGGTTGCTGCTGTGGGTCCGTTTATATTATTGACAGGTATTGAAACATTTGCCTCGCAACCCAGATTATCCTTAACCAATAACGTATATAATCCTGCACAAAGACCAGTAGCTGTTGCCGTTGATTGGCCATTGCTCCAGGAATAAGTGTAGGGTGGTTGTCCACCTGTTGTTGTAACAGCAGCCTGTCCATCACAGATACCACATGCAGAAAGTGTGATTACGGGAGCAACAATAATAGCGGTACTATTGGTTATTGTAACATTTAATGAAACACTACATCCTAAAGCATCTCTTATACTTACAGAATAGTTACCGGCACACAATGATTTCGCTGTATCTGTAGTTTGCGCCATTGGGTCATTCCATTGAATAGAATAAGGAGGGGTTCCACTGTTTATCTGAATATAGGCCATTCCATTGCAGGAAGAAGAACAGGTGATATTAACGGGAACGACATTCACGGTAAGTGGCGAGGTTTGCCCTACCACAAACGTATCTTCTTGTGTACAGGAAATGGAATCCGTAATGGTTAATGTATATGTTCCCGGGCACAATGAACCTACCGAAGAAGTAATTTGTCCCCCAGGTGCCCAGAGATAGGTATATTTATTTATTCCTGTTCCGCCTGTTGGTGCAACAGTGATATTTCCTGTACAGACCCCACTGCAGGTTGCACTTGTAATGGTCTCATTGGAGCGAATCTGGCTGGGTTGCGTTATGACAACAGGGCTATAATGCAAGCAGGTATTACTATCTTTTATTTCAACCAGGTATGACCCTGCACACAGATTAGTAGCTGTATTCGTTGTTGATGGAGGGGTATTATTCCATGTATATGTATACGGAGGAGTACCACCTATAGGTGTAACCGTTCCTGTTCCATTGCATTGGCCGTAGCAAGTAACAGCAGTTGTTACAACAGTTTCTCCTGTTGGTCCATTGGAATTATTAATAGCAATTGTAAACGTAGAATCACATCCAACCGCATCTGTTACTGTAACAGTATAAATACCGGCACATACATTTGTTTGATTTGACGAAGGAGGAAGTCCACCGGACCAATTATAAGTAAAAGGTGAGATTCCGGTAACGGGACTGACTGTTATTGTCCCATCACAAGATCCACAGCTCGAAGGAGTAGTACTAACAGCCACATTAAGTGGCAATGGATTTACAACTGTTACATTTTGTGTGTCCTTACAGTTATTGGCATCACTTACAATAACGGTATAACTTCCCGCACAAACGTTGGTAACATTTTGTGTGGTTGCTCCCCCTGGTGTCCAATGGTAGGTATAACCTGGCGTACCACCTACTGGAGTTGCGGTAACAGTTCCGTCACAGGCACTCACACAGGAAGGAGAAGCAGATGTTGTATTTGCCGATAATATAGTTGGATTAATCAATGTTACATTCTGATCAACAGCACATCCC
>CAZMRM010000104.1:0-3959 GCA_964568515.1 uncultured Chitinophaga sp.
CTGCAGCAGCGGCGAAAGACAAATCGGCACCCTCTAAACCAAAAGAAAATGTGCCCGCTCCTGCATCAGTAACTTCCAAACCGTTAGAAGTAAAAGCAGAAAAGCCGGTTGTGAAAGAAGTAAAGACAGAACCAAAAAAAGATGCTCCAACAGAATTGGTGAAAGACAAACCGGCACCATCTAAACCAAAGGGAAATGCGTCATCCTCTGCACCGGCAGCTTCCAAACCGCTAGAAACAAAAACAGAAAAGCCGGTGGTAACACCGGTGAAAATAACAACTGATAAAAAGGAGGGATCACCTGTTGTAAACAAGGATGTGAAAAATACGATTTCGGTTACTACAAAAACAAAGGATACGGATAAAGCACTTTCCAGGGAATCAACATCCTTTGCCGATGAAAAAGTAACCGCTCAACCGGTAGATAAAAAAGCGGGTGCTATTGTGAAAAATCCAGCTGATACTGCCAAACCCAAAAAAGATAGTCTGTCACTTGGAAAAACAATAAAAGCAGATAGTCTCCATCCGGATAAATCCTTGCAGTTAAAAGAAAATAAAAATCAAGCAGCAACAAGCAATTAAGAAACTATTACCCGGTGTTGAAACCCGGAAAAATATTTGATGGCCTGTGTACCTTCTATTGTTGTATAGGATTAAGATAAAAGTCTCTTGAATACAATCCTGCTTTTTTAGGTACTGTCCAAGTGAAATGAACACTTCTCCTTACTTGTATTTTTTCATGGAGTAATTTTGCCCAGGCATTTTGAGCCTGATCGTGAGAGGCGCATAGATTTTCATTTTCTGAAAAAAAAAATATCTTGTTGCATACGGGTGTTTCTTTGGTTTGTAAATCCAAAGATAAGTTTTTGAAGAATTAGCTGAAACAACAGTCATTATTGGCTTGGTTAGTCATTGTAAGGATCCATTAATCCATTTGGAAAATAATCCGGTTTTCTCCAGAATTGTCCCGGATTGATGCTTCCTTCAAATTCGTTACTGTAAATAAACAGATCCTTTTTCCTGCGATCGGAAGGGTTTTCATCAGCAGGGTCAACGAATGCTAATTCTACACGAAGTTTTGTTTTAAATTCTCCCTCATAGACAGGAACAGAAAAAGTCCATTGTTCTTTATTATCCAGCGTAACCGTATGATAACTATTACCACACCAACTGCTGGGAAGGTATTCAATATCCTGCCATTCTCCGGAATTATTCAATGCCTGAACCTTCATATATAGACGGCCGTCTTGTGCATGAAAATCAATTTTTTTGCCTGTTGTATTGGCCACAACCATTTTACATCCCTTGTATTTATTATAAAAGTCTTTTTTAGTGTCAGGATACACGATCAATGACAACTTGCCTGATGGCAACTTAATAGTAAGCGGCACCGGATAATTGCCATTTTCTCTGGATGCTCCTTTTTTATGGGGAGCGGATGCCGCATAAAAATAACCACGATTCATGTAATCGATATTCATATTTTTCAATGGTTCGTTTTCACTTTTCTCTTCCTGCCAAATGATTTTCCCCTGCGTATTGATATACGTTAATTTTTTATGAATACTGCATTTTAGTAAACCATTGTGAAAGCCGCTTACATCAACATCTTCCATGATGGCTTTTGTTAAGCGTGTACCATCTGTTTTAGCAACACCCATCAATATGTTCGAAGCGCTCTTCTTGTTTTCATTTTTTTCTTCGTAAAAAAAATACCCGTCAACAATACCGCATTCATGAATACCATCAAAAGAGGGATTGATCAAAAAATTCATGGTCGTATCCAAAAGTCCCCAATTACCTTCTACATTAATAAACACTTTTCCATCCTTGAAACCTTCTCCGATGATTGCTGAACAAATATTGGGAGCCACAATTTTTCCGGAAGTATTGATAATGGAATACTGATGATCTGTGTTTTGAACAAAAGCATAATTGTCTGAAAAATCATTTACATATTTGAAAAGTGTATCATTCACAACGATCTCTCCTTTTAAATTGATAAAACCCTGGTAACTGTGTTGTGTCGTAAAACTGATGCCTTCTGCTTCCGGGAGCCAATGTTTATAGAGATAAATTTTTGCAAGTCCATCATGCATGTTACCATCAATA
Source organism: uncultured Chitinophaga sp. (assembly GCA_964568515.1). Taxonomy (GTDB): domain Bacteria; phylum Bacteroidota; class Bacteroidia; order 2-12-FULL-35-15; family 2-12-FULL-35-15; genus 2-12-FULL-35-15. The sequence goes on from CAZMRM010000104.1 coordinate 2,112, forward strand.
TTTTTGTTGTTTTTGTGATCAATAGAAAACAACAGTTCTCCTGATTTATCAAGAAAGCCAGTTCTTTTAGTAGAGCCGTCAATGGTGTCCCAGGGTTCCGGTGCTATTTCTATCTGAAAATAACCATTTTCAAAATCGTTTATAGAGTAGTATTTACCAAATGGAACCACTTCTTTTCCTGTGGAGTCGAGTACCGCATAGTTGTTTTCAAAGGACCTGGATTTACTCTTTTTGATCTCTTTCCGTTTGACCACCACCAATCCATCAATAAAACCATTCACTCTTTGATAAATAGTATCAATGATTAAATTGCCTGATTTATTAATGTATCCATCTTTACCGCTTGCGGTTCGAATCCTGGCCAATCCATTTTTAAAAGCGTATCCGTTTGTAAACATCATTTCAAAAACCTGTTTTCCTTCGCGGTCAATGTACATTGGCTTGCCATCCTTAAAAACCAGTGCAATGTGCTCGCTAAAAGCTGTTGCAAAATCATATTGTGGCGGAATAATAAATTGACCTGTTTCATCAATGTACCCATACGAACCGTTTAAGCGAGCAGCTGCCAGTCCTTCTGAAAAATCCTGAGCCGCTAAAAATTTTGGTGGAATGATGAGGTTACCTCTTGTATCAATGTATCCTGTTTTATGATTGATCTGAATGCAAAAAAGTGCTTTCGTCGTATCTTTTGGTGTTTCGCAACCAATGGAAAAGGCACAGATAATTAATAATAAAAACAGGAATTGCAGTTTTTTATTCATTTCAGCCGGCGAAGCGATCATATACAAAAAGGTGAGAGGGAAGGGATGTCTGTTAAATATATAAAATAAAATTGATTTATACAATATTGTTATTTTACCGGAGCCAGATGTAACTTATGAATCTGCTTTAACAACAGGGGATTCTTTTATATACCCTACTGATAAAAAAAATCCCGGCTACTGTAGGAGTAACCGGAATTTTAGAAATGATCAGTTCGTTTAGTAAATAAATTTTACAGACTGCTGACTGTTATTCGTAACAAGTCTGCAGAAATAAACGCCACTGGCAAGTTGTACATTTATATTACTTTGATAGCGTCCTGAGGACTGTTCTCCTAAATCAGCCGTATAAAGAATTTGCCCCATCGTATTGAATAGTTGCAAGGTTACTCTGGAGTTGGCAGCCAGTGTATAATTAACTGTCAGATTATTACTGCCTTGTTCCGAATAAACGGATAGTTGAGGATCTGCGCTTGCAATATCTATATCTTCAATACCTGTTATTTCTCCTTCCGTTGGACGCAATGAATTAAATCCACAAGGTGTGGGAACAATGTTGGTTTCAAAAACGGCACCGTATTCCGACTCAAAACCGGGCATCATGATAACAGCAGAACCGGCACTAAATGTACAGGTGGCTCCGGATTTAATTGTTATTCCTCCGCGGTTATCAGCAACAATGTTATCGCTGGCATTTCTTTTCAGGTCACCGGCGTATATTTCACCGTTTAACGCAGTTCCGTTCCATGCCGTATAGCAGTACAAGCGATTGGTACCGGTAACATTAAATGGTGTACCATTCATTCCATCCAGTACCAGTTTTTTATTATAGGCATACCAAACTTCTTGTTGTGTAACAGGTGCTGAACTACTCGCTTGATACGGCAAATAACGGCTGTCTTTGGTCACATTCGGCCCAACAGCTGGCCATAACCAATAGCTGGAAGAAGGAGCCCTGAATGTATAATCCGTTTTTACAACACCATTATCACTGTCGTACCAGTCTTGCCAAAGCTTATCTACAAAGTTGTGGTGCAGAAAGAAGATAGGATCACGTGGTGAGGAACTGGTACCATGGGTACCAGTT
>CAZMRM010000104.1:3969-10639 GCA_964568515.1 uncultured Chitinophaga sp.
CATGGTACCACCAATAAAATTATGTCCTCTGTCGTGCCAGAATTCTAACCGGTAGGTAAAGAAATTGGCTGTTGAACTTTTTAACCCGGTAGTAGGTGGAGAGGAAATCAGCGTTGGAACAGCAAGCAGATTGGTGATATCCGATGGTGTAGCCAATGTATTGGTTGTGCCCAATGAACGGGTAATTGTATAACTTCCGTTATTAAGGGCACTCAATTGCAGAAAGCCTGCATCATCCCAGGTAACATTGAAAGCTGTGTTTTCTAAGCGCCAGTCCCAATAGGGAACACATAAACTACTGGCGGCAGGAGAAGTTGACCTGATATAATCTTCCATCTGAACGGCAAATAACCGGTGCCAGGGAAGAAAAAATTCTCCATTCGTTGTAGCAGTCGTATGAATGGCGGTTGTAAAGTGAGAAGTGTGATGGTTGGCAATCATTGTTAAGGTTCCATTATTTCTAAGAACGATCAATGCATTTACATAAGCTGTCTTTTCCGCAGGGGTCATCTCACGATGATCTTTTCTGATCCGTTGCGCAAAGCCATTATTTGTAACCAACAGAAGTGTTGCTATATAGATATAGACAATGTACTTTGTTTTCATGTGTAGTAATTTAAATCAAAGCTTATTTATTTAGTTTCCAATGCATTAATTTTATTGCTTAATTCTTTGATAAGCTTTTCCTGATCCGCATTTTTCTTATCCAACTGGATCAGATACAAAGTAAGTTCTTCGATCTTTTCTAATAATTTGGCATCCATTTTTGCCATATCAATTCCTTCATTTACTACTTCCTGTGCCGAAGGAACATTTGGTAAATGTTTGTTGGCTTTAACAAATTCTTCCACTTCTTTCAAACTTTTCAGTTTATAATCCTGTTCAAAAACATAGTCAGACCAGTCGTTGGTAGTTGCAACAGCTGCCTTCACTTTTTCTGTTAAGATTCCACCTTGTACATATAACTGGTAAGTACCCGGAGTACCTTTAAATCCGGATAAATTAGGATCACCGATCAATACTTTTCCGGTGCTGTAATGAATGGTTGTTCCTGTTGTTGTCCATTGTGAGCTGCCGGCAGATTGCCAGCTGGCAAGACCATTTGCATCGGAAGTCAATACTTTTCCAGCTCCTTGTGTGCCGTCAACAACTTTAAGCGATCCTGCAACATGTAATTTTGCATCCGGAGTTGTTGTTCCAATACCAACATTTCCGGTGCTGTAATGAATATCATTTCCTGCAGTGGTCCATTGTGAACTGCCGCTGCCCGCAGGTTGCCAGCTGGCAACACCATTTGCATCAGAGGTAAGCACTTTTCCTGCTCCCTGGGTTCCATCGGTATAAATGATTTTATTGTCGTTTCTGATCGCAAAAATATCATTGCTGGTATTGTTCTGAAATCTGGCTGTAAACGAGGTAGGAGCAGTTCCTGAATTAACAACATGTAGTTGGGCAGCAGGTGTATTGCTGACAGAGGAATTGGGTAAGGCTCCGGAATAAATACATCCATTGGCTGAAATACTTACACGTATGTTTCCTCTGTTGGTGAATTGTACCAGTGGTCTTACGGCAACTAAATCGGTAGAACCAAGCAGATAGGCATCAAATTTAGACATCGGCACGTTTCCAATATCATTTGCAAAAGGTGTTTGTCCACGAAAATTCAGGTTAGGTGCAGAGGGGCCGGAACCAAAAGCAGATGCAAATAAAGGAGCAAACTGCCCGTCCACATTTGTTGCATTGGTAACAGCCACATAATCTTTTATACTTCCGGCATCTACAACATCACTTACAGTGAAAAAAAATAGATTTTCATACGTGCTGGGCAACCCCTCTGCTCTTACATCAAACTGAGCTGCAGAACCTAAAATGGAACCGACAGATATTTTACCGTTGTTTTTTACAACAAGAGCATTAAACCCTGTATTTGTTTGAAAGTGTGCAAGATTACTGGAACCAGCAGGATTTGTTACATGAAACTGAGCTGCCGGACTGGTCGTACCAAGACCTAAATTACCGGTAGTGTTTTGCAATACCATACGAGTAGTATTGTTTACTTTAAAAAGAAGATCTCCACTCGTTTCCCCCCATCCAAGATAATTTGTTGGTGTGTAAGTGTTACTTGCAGTGGTAGATTGAGCATGTAGTGCCGCATTACTAAATAGAACTGCGGTAACTGCAACTAAAATGGTTTTGTTAAATTGTGTCGTCATGACTTCATTAATTTTGTAAAATGTTTGTTTATTTCCGTGGCGCGAAGGTAAGCCAATTCTCTTAATATCAAAAGAGTAATGGTGTGATTTGTAGAAGAGGGACCTAACATTTTGTTAACGATAAGAGGAGTGAAGATGCGCAATTGCTTTTGTTAATTTTTGATTGGGAGGTAAGAAAGATTAAATTATCTGCTTCTTCATTGTTTTTATCGACAAAATTATTCAACCCTGAGTGCTTCTGTTTTTAGATCAATAAATGTTGAGTCAAGTGCAAAAAAGATATTAGAATTTTTTTTGGTGGCGTACAAGCAGCCTTATAGTCGCTTAATAATATATCCTTGCTTTTAACGTGCGGAAGGCAGGTTACCGGTCAGAAGACACGACAACGGAGGAAGTATTGATATTCTGAAACTTATGAAGGATAAAAAATGTCGGTTTTCCGGAAGTTCTGGGCATCCGTTGTTGACCGTATTGTTTGAATTTTTAATCAACTGTTTTAGAGTGATACCCCTTCCTTATGGGCAGGTTTTTCCGTTCCGCCTTTCCTGCATTTAATTAAAAAGAATGGCTGATTTTCGTTAATTTCTATGATTTCAGAAAGTCCTGCTTTGTCAAATTCTACTTGAATGGTTTCTCTGTCATAAAAATACATCTTTAGCCCTTCGTGTATTTCATAACGGTCTTTACTAATGAATTTTCCCTTACGATAAGTAGGGGCTTCTTTTGATATTGCTGTAAAGATCATATAGCCATTGTCAGTTAGTTGATTGTAGCAGTCGCGAATCAGTTTTTCCCTTTCGTTACTGTCCAATAAATGAATTAAAGCGTAACAAAAGATGCCGTCATAAAAATTGTTGTCAAATGGCATCTCAGTTACAGAGCCGTGATAGATGGTCATATCTGCTCCATAATGTTTTCTTGCCATTTCAATAGCCGTTTTTGATATTTCTATTCCTGTTACTGTTATCCCACTGTCCCTAAAAATTTGAGCATTTCGTCCGTAACCGATACCTGGAATAAGGATATTCTTTACTGCTTTTTCGACAAAGAAATTCTTTGTCAATAAAGCCGAGTGAGAAGGTTCAAAACCCCACATCTCTTGTTTATCAATAAAGTTTGCTTCCCAAAATTCTGTCATGATCTTTCTATTTTATGTACCAGCTTTATCTTCTGAAATAGGATACTTAACCACCGATTTATTGACTATTGCTCCTGTGTTGTTCAGATTAATCGTTGTTTCTTCAGCCCGTAGTATGGATATGTTCAAATTTAGGAATAAGTTTCATACGAAGTATTCTCTGAGTTTTCTGTTAGAGTGTCAAGGCATAATAATTTTCATGATATTAGCAGTCAGGAACCAAAATTGAAATTTGATTTAACGAACTTTAATTTACATATGCAGACGATACTCGGAGCCAATGGGCAAATTGATGAGGAATTAGCAAGAGAATTATACAGAAGTTATGCAACATCTATCAGGCTGGTAAGCAGAAGTCCTGAAAAAGTAAATGATACAGACGAACTTTTTTCTGCAAACCTGTTAGATATGCAAGCAACATGTAAAGCTGTTGAAGGTAGTAGTAGTGCTTATCTGACGGTAGGCCTTCCAATGGATACACAAATGTGGGAAGAGCAGTATGCCTTCTATTTATCTGCTAAGTATTATCTTCATTAAGACATTTTTGTAACAGGAAATTTCGGGCTTTCCAGACAATAGATTCTATTTTCTCAAAATGTGTTAACTCATTGAATGCTTTGCTATTTCTTATGTTTTTTACTGCTTGTTCTTTCTCTTCTTTGCTGAGAATATTTGATTGATAAAACGATAGGCTGTGTAATGTTGATAAAAATACTTCAAGGTTTTTAGCAAAGATTTCTGTTTCTACATCAATGCTCAGCTCATCCTTTAACCACTTTTTTTCCTCTTCAAAATTGTCCGCATTATAGAACTCAGTAGCCATTGGAGCCATAACAGGAATGCCGATTTGAGTTTTCTCTTTTTTTAACGGGTTTTCTATGTCGGCATCTTTTGTTTCAAGCTCTTCAGTTACTTCTTCGCTTGTTGGAACATCAACGTTGTCTGTTGTTATTTGTTTTTCATCAGTTACTTCGATTTCATAGGAAGAGCATCCACTCCCTAAAAGAAATGAAAGGTTTTTGTTATCAAGAACTTTTAAAAAAGAATCTTGAATTTTCTTTAATTCAACTTGTTCTGTTTCTTGGTTATTTTTTGATTCAAGAATATTCTCCTTTCCTTTGTAAAAAAATATTGTCATAATCCTTCTATTTAAAACGCTTTAAACTTGTCGTCCATATAATGTTTCAGATTCCATTTTTTGATGGAATCTAAAGCAAACCTTTATTAGGACATCGTTTTTTTTGCACGCGTGTGGTTTATACGGTTCTGCCTCAAGTTCCTCTGTCCAAAGTTTACTTCAATTTATCTATAAATATTTTATTACGTTGTTTTGCTCGTTCGAGTAAAGTTGAGTATTTAATTACCTCTGTATAGATAGAACCATTAGTTCGTCCGTCAAAACCAATCACATTTTCGGACGGACGATATAAGTAGTCAAATTGGTAAGAATGTTCGTATCTACTTACCGTTCCTAAAACATCTCTTGGTTCAATACCTTCTCCTAATAAGTAACCGTAAAAAGTTGTTATTTGGAATTTATCTTCGGTATAGTTACGAATTAGATTTGCATATCTATCAATCTGTGTTAAATGATCAGAAGCATTTACGTGAGGCGCTTTAAACTCAATAATAATACATTTTCCCTCTTCAGGAAAAAGTAATACATCTGGTCTTTTGATTTTTCTGTTTTCCCCTAACGAAGTTAGATAACGTTCTTCTTCCTCTGAAAATTTGTCTTTAAAAACTTTCTCTCCGTCAATTTCTAATTTGCTCAACTGCTTTTCTGAACTTCCTTTGAAGTAAATAAAATCTTCATTGATTATCCATAAATCACTGTTTGCAGTATTTGTTGAACTTTTTTGAAACAGTAAATTATGTATCAATGCTTCATCATAATTTTCTTTCTGTTGTTGAACCGTTAATTTTCGGGCTAAAATTTTATCCAATAAGTCTAAAACTAATTTTCGTCTTGCAACATAATGTGTCAGCGTTTTTTTGTTTTGCATTGGAATAGCTTTAACAAGCCTGCCAATTTCCTTTTCTAATTCCTCTTCATAATTCGGACTGCGAGTATCAAGTTTATCCAGGTTGTCTATTGATTCCTTAATTTCAGCATCTATTGAAGCTGATTTTTTTGCTTCTGCTTCATAGAATTTTTTGAGAATATCACTTTGACTGTCGTTAATAGAAATGCTAATATTTTTAGCGGTTTCATCGTCCAATAAAAACATTTCTTTCAGTTTGGCAAAATCCTCTTGATGCTTTTGTTTTACTTCTTCAATTTCAGGGTACATTGTATCAATGGTTTTATTTACTTCTTCCTGAATATCTTCAATAAGTATTTCTTCCTGATTGGCAAATAAGTCTTTTTCAAAAGAATCTTTACTTGGAATATTCAAAACACCTCTTAAATTAGTGTCTCTTGCATCAATATAATTGCTCGAAACTAAGAACAAATATTTGTTTCCTTTTACATTGTCATTCCCTGCAAGGCTTTCAAGATTTACTTCTGATTCCTCAATAACTTCTCCCTTTGAAACCAAATTGAGTTTATTCTCTCGTAAAATACTCTTTGAAATTTTAAAAGCATCAATTACAAAACCTTCTGTCTTGTCAATTTTTTCAATTCCGCTATTTCCCTTTTTAGAATATTGAAGTTTTATAGATTGAGTTTTATCTATATTTGGAATATCCACTTGTGAAATAGTGGATTCTCCTTTTACTTCAGATTGTACATAAAATTCAATCTTTATCTTTGGTAATCTCCCTTTGTTGTAACAGAAATAATGAATATATCTTTCGAGTAACTTTTCTTTTAAGGTTTGTTCGTTTAAATCATTATAAACCCCACTATTTTCTAATAAACCACTAAAAGAAACCGTTGTTTCTGTACTTGAAAAATCAGTTTCTTTGCAGTGTCGGTGTTTTACGATGGCATTTTCTTTTAAAAAAAAATCTTTTTTTGAAACGATAAACTCACGTTCAAAATACTTTCCGTCTTTTTCAAAAACACTTTTTATAGTTGTGTTGTCGAAATAATGCACATATTGTATCCTTCCCGAACCTAAATTTTTAAATCCTTTGTCAGTTAGTTTGAATGTATTGAAGCGTTTAAATTCTTCATCGTTAAAACCAATTCCGTTGTCAGTTATAGACAAACTGCTGAGCTCGGTACTTTGTACCGTTGTTTCCGTTGCATATATTTTTATGAGAATTTCTCCCTTATAATCGATATTTGATTTTTGTTTGATTTTGATTGCTTCCAAAGCGTTGGTAAAACACTCAAAAACTGGTTGTAATGCTGTTTTTGACTTTTTAA
>CAZMRM010000105.1:0-3652 GCA_964568515.1 uncultured Chitinophaga sp.
AATCACATCACTGCTATCCAATTCAACAATAGAAATTCCTTCTACTTTGTCTAATAATTTAATGGCCTGAGGTAATCCTGAAGGCTGGTGTTTGGGTAAATCTATTTGTGTCATATCTCCTGTAATCACAAATTTAGCAGAGGCTCCCATTCGCGTTAAAAACATTTTTAATTGTCCTTCTGTTGCATTTTGTGCTTCATCTAAAATTACAAACGCATTGTCCAGCGTTCTTCCGCGCATGAATGCAAGCGGTGCAATTTGTATAACTTTGTTTTCAAGATAAAATGACAGCTTTTCAGGAGCGATCATATCCAGCAATGCATCATACAATGGTTGTAAATAAGGATCCAGTTTTTCTTTTAGATCACCGGGAAGAAAGCCTAAATTCTCTCCTGCTTCTACTGCTGGACGTGTCAAAATAATTTTCTTTACTTCCTTATTTTTTAATGCTCTAACTGCAAGGGCAACAGCTGTATAGGTTTTACCCGTTCCTGCAGGTCCTATGGCAAATACCATATCATTCTTTGCGATGCTCTCAACTATTTTACGTTGGTTATCGGTACGCGCTTTTACAATTAAACCACCGTTTCCAAACACCAGCACATCATCACTGTTAAAATCATCATTCCCATTTTCTTTACGATTCGTTCTTCCCGAACCATTCAGAATTTGTTCAATAGCATTCTCTGTCAGATTACCATAGCGATTGTAATAAGCAACAAGAATGTTGATCGTCATCTCCAACTGATTTAAATCCTCTTCCTCACCATTTGCTTTTATGATCTCTCCTCTGGCAACAATTTTTAGCTTTGGAAAACGCTTTCTGATCAATTCTAATTTGGAATCATTCACACCGTATAAATCAACCGGTGCAATGTCTTCTAGTATTATTTTTTTCTCACTCAATTTTTTTAGATTTGTTAAATTGTAGTTTTAAGGGCATTTCAAAATTATAATTTTTAGGAAGCACAAAAATAACATATTTTTGTGTATTGATAAAGGATTACGCAAACTCGAAAGGCAAACTTACAAACAATGGGCATTATAACACTCACAACTGATTTTGGATTGAAAGATCACTATGTAAGTGCTGTTAAGGGAGCTATTTTAAGCCAGTTGCCAGGAATAACAATCGTTGATATCTCCCATCAGATAGAAAAATTCAATATCCAGGATGCATCCTATGTTTTAAGGGCAGGCTATCCGGACTTTCCAAAGGGAACAGTTCACATTATCGGCTTATTGAGCGAATTTTTAAATACAGGAGGTTACGTTGCCCTGCAAGCCAATGATCATTATTTTATTGGTGCCGACAATGGAATTTTCTCTCTTTTATTTGATGAACAGCCCGGTAAAATCGTTGAAATTCCGATTGAAAAAAATCAAAATCTCAGTTTCCCTGTTCGTGATATATTTGTAAAACCTGCCTGTTTATTAGCAAATGGAGGAGATATAGAAAACATTGGGCAAACAAAAAATGAATTGCTACAACGCATTCCTTTTCGTGCAGCGTCCATGGGTGATACTATCAGAGGCAGTATCATCTATGTGGATTCGTATGGAAATTCCATTACGAATATTCACAGAAATTTATTCCAACAGGTAGGAAAAGGGCGTCCTTTTATCATTGAAATGGCCAGAAATAATATCATCGAAAAAATCAGCAATGATTATAATGACGTGCCGGAAGGTGAGATTATGGCACTCTTTAATGCCTCACAACAAATAGAAATTGCAATGCGAAATGGTAAAGTGAGCGCCATGCTTAATTTAAAATTAAATGACTCTATAACCATTCGTTTTTTATGATTACCCGTATCGTTAAACTAACCCTACAGCCCGATAAAGTAACTGATTTTATTGCTCTTTTCAATAGCTCAAAATCCTCAATAAGAAACACAAAAGGTTGTAACCATGTTGAATTACTGTGTGATATAAAGCTCCCTCACCTCTTTTTTACATATAGTTCATGGGACTCGGAAGAGGATCTGAACAGGTACCGTGATTCCGAACTATTCAAAAATATCTGGAGCAAAACGAAACCAATGTTTTCAGAAAAAGCAGAAGCCTGGAGTTTAAAACCTGGTGTTTAATACCTGTTATTCACTCAGCTCCAACCATCTCAACGATTTTTCATCCAGCTCCGCAATTACTTGTCCAATACGTTCCGACCATTTTAAAATATCGTCAGGATGTTGACCTGCTAAACTTAATTGTTGTGATAACATTGATTTTTCTTTTTCCAATCGTTCGATATCTTTTTCCAACTGATCGAATTCAGATTTTTCTTTAAAACTAAGTTTCTTTTTAATCGAGGTCGTTTCAGATTTAGCAGGTTGAGCAGCAACAGCCTCTTTTTTAACAGGCTCTTCTTGCTCTTCTTTACGTTGCATTTTTTCTTCCGCCTCTTTTTTATCTCTATACTCAGTGTAGTTACCGGGGAAATCTCGTATAACCCCTGCCCCTTCAAAAACAAAAAGATGGTCTACCATTTTGTCCATAAAATAACGATCATGGGTAACAATCAAGATACATCCCTGAAAGCTGGTCAAAAAATCTTCCAATACGCTTAGCGTAACAATATCCAGATCATTAGTAGGTTCATCCAGGATTAAAAAATTAGGGTTCTTAATAAGAATGGTCATGAGGTACAACCTTCTCTTCTCACCTCCGCTTAATTTAGACACATAACCGTATTGAACATCCGGTGGAAATAAAAATTTTGTTAATAAACCCGAAGCTGATAACTTGGAGCCATCTGCCAACGGAATAAACTCTGCGATATCTTTTACAACTTCAATTACACGTTTGTCTTCTGTTAATTTTAACCCTTCTTGAGAGTAATATCCAAAAACCATTGTTTCTCCCGCTTGAATTTCACCCGAATCAGGCTTTTCCAGTCCCATGATCATATTCAAAAAGGTAGATTTTCCCACACCATTTTTACCTACGATACCAATTTTTTCACCTTTTTTAAAGGTGTATGAAAAATCATTAGCGATTTTGGTTTCTCCAAAAGCCTTTTTAATTTTTATGAATTCCAGAACCTTCCCTCCAATTCGTGACATCTTTACACCCAGTTCCAGCTTCTCTTCCGCTTTTTTGCTGAATGCTTTTTCTTTTGTATCCTGAAAGGCATCCACGCGGTATTTTGCTTTTGTTCCTCTTGCCTTGGGCATTTTCCTCACCCATTCCAATTCCCTTCTGAATAAATTTTTTGCTTTATCAATTTCACTATTCTCAATCTGCTCACGTTCAGCCTTTTTTTCCACATAATACTGGAAGTTTCCACGATAATGAAACAAGTTACCTGCATCAATTTCAATAATTTCTGTACAAACACTATCTAAGAAATAACGGTCATGGGTAACAAGCAACAATGTTAAATCTCTTGACACCAGATAATTTTCAAGCCATTCTATCATCTCTACATCCAAATGATTGGTTGGTTCATCCAGAATCAACAAGTGAGGCTCATCAATTAATACTTTTGCCAAAGCAACACGTTTTTTTTGTCCTCCGGATAAAGTACTTATTTTTTTATCCAGGAATGCGATTTTTAATCGTTGAAGAATTTCCTGAACCTTAGCTTCAAAGCCCCAGGCATTCAGCTTATCCATTTGTGCACTGCAAAATTCAAGGCGATCAGAGG
>CAZMRM010000105.1:3662-10631 GCA_964568515.1 uncultured Chitinophaga sp.
TTTTTTCATCGACTCTCTGATCAAAAGTTTTCATTTCAAATCTTCAAAACTCATCGTCTTCCTTATTAATAATAATCTAGATAGATAATAATCCTTTTCAAAAGCTTCAAGAGCCTGTTCATAATCTCTAACAGCATTCAAAAGAGGATTATTTGTTTGGTAGATCGCTTCTATTACGGAGGCATTCTCATCAAATACCGGATTTTGATCCAGGTAGGTAACTGTAATATCTTTACGAAAAGTAATGGTACCTCCATCCGGAATTTCCTTTCCCATCAGGATTTTTAGAAGAGTGGATTTTCCTGCTCCATTCTTTGCAATCAAGGCAATACGATCGCCTTGATTCAAACCAAAACTGATTTTATCAAATAATAATTTTGCTCCGTAAGATTTTGAAACGGATTCGACAGATAGATAATTCAAGAAGTTTTATTTTAAAATTCGGCGGCAAAGGTACGAAATAAATACGGCCTTTACATGCAAATGGCCTTAAACCTTGTCTTGTGAGGTATCTTTGTGAGTTGAAATAAAATTATAAACGGGTTGAATTTCTTGTGCTGATGACTCGGATATGTCTGTATAATCAAATAATTGCTCCCCGCTTACATCGATCTTTTCATTTTCTTCGTCATCGCCAAAATCATATTTATGGGCCTGTGGGCCCTCTTTTCTAAAATTATAAGCCGTAATAACTCCTGCAATAGCACCAAGAAGATGGGATTCCCAAGAAATCCCATTATTTAATGGAAGCATCCCCCATACAGTACCACCATAAAGAAATGTTACAAATAATGATAATGCCAGTAAGCGCGGATCTTTACGAAATACACCGCTAAAAAATAAAAAGGAAACAAATCCGTAGATAATGCCGCTTGCTCCGATATGATATGAATCACGACCGGCCGCCCATACCCACAGACCTGTCATGAAATAAACCCAGAAAAAAACAGGAAAGGCTATGGAACGATAAAAAAATACAATGATACTTCCTAAAATTAACAAGGGAATAGTATTGGAAAGTAAATGAGCAAAATCAGCATGAAGCAAAGGCGCTGTAAAAATCCCTAATAGCCCGTGAATGCTCCTTGGATAAAGCCCATACCATGCAAAATTCACGTTAAATGCTTCTTCAAAAAGTTTGATTGTCCATAAAAATAATATAAATAAAGATGGATAAAATACACTGGCGTACAATTTTGTGGTCTTATTTCTCATGGAAGCTAATTTAATTTCCGAAAATGTCAATGTTTATACCAATAGGAAAATCGTGACAGAAAGACGTATTGGCAATTTTTAATCTTGAATACGAAGAAAAACAAAGAAGGTTGTACAATCTGACAGGCTTATTCACAAAGACAAACAGAATCCATATCTATGGTTGATTTTATGATCTGAACAGCAAAAAAATACCGATAAAAATTGAACCTTTTCTGACTTTTTTCGTTTTCATTAAGCTGACTATAAACCCAGATACCATTCGATAAAAAATCTTCCCCTTTTACTCGTTTTTGTTGTATTACGTATTAATTATCTATAATATTGTAAAAACACTTCTAAAACCAACGTCATTACAATGAAAAAGATTTACGTAAAAAATGTTTTTTTAAGCATGCTCTTCTTAACTTATTTTATATCTGCGTTTTCTCAGGAAAATTTTTGCGGATCCACAGAAGCAAGTAAAGAATTATATTTAAAGCATCCCGAACTTCTTCAGCAACAGGATCTCTATAATGCTGAACTCGAAAAAACAATTCTTATAAAGCAACAGCAAAGAACTTCCACCACGGAAAATATTTATGTGATTCCAATCGTATTTCATATCATTCATGCAAATGGAAGCGAAAATATTTCGGATGAACAAATTCAGGATCAGGTAGATATTTTGAACCGTGATTTCAGAAAATTGAACCCGGATATTAGCCAGATTATTCCCAATACTTCATTTGACACATTGGCTGCTGATACTAAAATAGAGTTTCGATTGGCACAAATAGATCCGAAAGGACAATGTACAAACGGAATTGACAGAATATACTCACAAAGAACCAATGCCGCAGACAACAGCTCTAAACTGAATCAATGGCCAAGAAACAAGTATTTAAATGTTTGGACTGTTAACAGTATCGGAAATGCCGGTGTTGCCGGTTATGCATATTTGCCTCCCGATGTTGCCAATAATCCAACAATTGATGGAATTATTATTCTGTCTAACTACATCGGCTCTATCGGAACCGGAAATCCTGCACGCTCCAGGGCACTTACACATGAAATAGGACATTATTTGGGTCTGTACCATACCTGGGGTGGAACGAACAATCCGGAAGTAGATTGCTCCGGATCAGACCAGGTAGCGGATACTCCGCCAACAAAAGGGCACCTGACCTGCGATTTATATACTCCATACTGCACATTGTACAATTTCATAAATACTGCTTATAATTTTTCCAATGTTACCACTACATCCGGAACACTAGATCCAACACCGGTACCCGTAAATAATGGAACTACTTTTAGTGCCGTAACAGCAGTCGGGACCTCTGCCAATTCAACAGAAAGTTCTGTTTTCTCCTTCTCAGGCTGGGGAAAAGGAGGAGAAACAAGTAACCATGACACTGCTTACACCAAGCTTACCGGTTCATTGGATACCACAAAATATTATGAAGTGACACTTACTCCCAGATACAATAATTCGTTAACATTAACGGATATGACGTTTTCTTTCAAAAGAGATTCAGCAGGCGTGAGAACATTTGCTGTGAGATCGAGCGCGGATGGCTTTAAAAATAATCTCGAAGCAACTGTCACACCTGCTAATGGATCGCTTCAGCTAAAACCGGGGAACATATTTTTTTCAGTTTATGATACTACGGATGCTTTGAATGGAAGCAAAATATCCTTGTCCTCATTTAAAAACCTTATCAAACCAATTACTTTCAGAATCTACGGTTGGAATGCCGAAGACTCAACAGGCACCTTTGGAATTGACAGTTTGGTCTTTACCGGTAAAGCCGGGATTATCGAAAACACACAAAATTATATGGATTATTCCTATTGTTCGGTTATGTATACCACCGGACAAAAAAACAGAATGCGTGCTGCTTTGGAAAGCTCTGTATCAGGCAGAAACAACTTATGGACCACTGCCAACCTAACAGCCACAGGAACCAATGGCAATGGGCAATTATGCAGTCCTACGGCTGATTTTTACATGCTGGGAGGAACTTTTGCTTGTACGGATAAAAATGTTTCATTCAAAAGCAATGTTGCGAATAACTCACCCAACACTCCTCTGACCTATTTCTGGGAATTCCCAGCAGGAGATCCTGCTACCTCAACGCTGTCTGATCCATCCGTGAATTTTCCATCCGCGGGATATCATGACGTAAAATTAACAATTAGTAATAGCGCTGGTAGTAACACGGTATCTAAAAACGCATATGTTTATGTATACGATAAAGGAGGGGATTATGCTTTAAGCGATGGATTTAGTGAAGGATTTGAAGATCCAAACCGGTACAACGACAAATGGCACGTTTTTAACCTTGACAAAAATGCATATGGCTGGGAACGTGCAAATGTAGGTTATTCAAGCCAATACAGTGTTAAAATGAATAGTTATGGCAATTTTCAAGGCGATGTAGATCAATTATTGTCACCTTCAACTACGATGAGTTTCATGAAAGATCTCAAATTATCCATACGGTATGCTGCTGCTACAAGAGCCACCACTTCAGCCAATATGACTGACGCATTGAACGTTTATTATTCGGTCAACTGTGGTGCATCCTGGGTCCTGGTGATGCCAATAAATGGTTCAACACTGGCAAATAATGGATATCATTCAGAAAATTATGTTCCTAAATCAGATGCGGAGTGGAAATTACGGGAAACCAATATCCCGGTTGCCAATACAAATAATAAGCTGATTCTTAAATTTGAATACAAATCAGGAGCATATAGTAATAACCTGTATATAGACAACATTAATTTAAGCGGAACCGTAGGGATCGAAGAAACTATTTTCCAGGAAAGCAGTATTACAATCTTTCCGAATCCGTCAAAAGAATCAGCGACTCTGAATTATTATTTAAATCAACGAAACCAGGTTACTATTGAAATTAATGACATTCTTGGTAAGCAGGTTGTAAAATTTGATCAGGGAATACTGCCTGAAGGTGAACATTCTCTTATATTATCCAAAGAGGATTTGAAATTGAAAACAGGTATTTATTTTATCCGGTTAACAAGTGGTAACCAATCTGTTACCCGTAAACTACTTTTTACGGAGTAAAATCACAGATAACTAATTTAACAAGGTTTAGAACCTTGTTAAATTAGTTTAAAATTGCAAAAAGAATTGCGTTCCATATAAAAAATGATTAGTTTTGATTATAGATACTTTGAAATGAAAACAATCCATCTATTTTTAGTTTTGTTTTTTGCATTAGCAATTACTAATGTGAAAGCTTCATCTACGGTTAAGGAGCACGAAACAAATCCGACCAACAATGATACCTCCACAGAAGTTAAAACTAACAACGTATCTATTTTAAAGTTAATCCCCACTCCCATTACAAATAATTCAAACAATAATAGCTCTGGCAGCTTAAAAAAGGCCGGCAAAGTAGCACGTATATCCTATTCCCATTCTACCTCTATCGAAAATATTATTTACAAGAAAAAAGGGATCTGATTTTTATTGTTTAAATTTTCAAGAAAAGCCACGCTGTTTTTTAATATTCTCATAGGCCTCCTGTACCTTTTGAAATTTCTCTTTTGCCGCTTTCTGTACATCCTCTCCTAAATCAAGCACTTTATCAGGATGGAATTTCACGGCCATTTTTCTGTAAGCTTTCTTAATTTCTTCTACAGTGGCCGTTGGTTCGATTTCCAGAATTTTATAATCACTGTTAACATCTTTGAAATACATTGCTTTCAAAGAGTTAAAATCATTGATGTTTACGCCTAAATAATTAGAAATTGTAAAAATGGTATCAATCTCTTTTTCATGAACATGCCCATCGGCTTTTGAGATTCCAAATAAGTAATGAATAATTTGTAAGCGCTGTGCATGTGGCATGAAATGCTTTATCTGAACACAGACATCATGTAATGGTATGCTTTGCTTTAGTACCTCTTTAAGCAGCTGAATTTGTTCCAAGGCCTTGTTTTCTCCGAATTGAGCTACCAGAAATTTCTTTACAAAATCCAATTCACTCTTCAGGGTTTGTCCGTCACTTTTCATAACTGCTGCGGATAGTACCAGTAAACTTGCGGCAAAATCGCCACCGGCAGTGGATCCTTGACTGGTTGAATAACTGGTATCTCCTGCTTTTTGTACAGTTACATCAGCAGCATCAAACGCCGATCCGATTGCAAAACCCAATACAGCTCCTAATGGTCCGCCCAGGGCCCATCCTAAACCGCTGCCAATCCATTTTCCAAATTTTATATTCGCCATTAATAATTTTTCTAAAAATTAGAGTGCAAAGATAATCATTAAAAAACTGAATTTTCCTCACAAGGTCAGTAATTTAATCCAACCTCCGATACAAAACGATTTACCATTTATGCTAAATACTGACAGCATTTTTTATCGGCAACAGAAATTGAATCCAAGACAGAATATAAAAATGATACATGGATAACTTGCGAAATAGGAAATTGATTGAAAATCCAATGGAACAGGTAAATTTGTAACTAAAATAATTTATAATTTCGAAAGCATCCGAATGCATGCTTATATAATTCACCATACCTGTTCATGGTCTTGATAAATAATATACTTTTGTATCACCGAAGCAACGCTTGGGAGAGCATCATGAAAAGAAAATACTGGTTGCTGTTATTAAAAATAAACCTGCAATTAAAAATAGTTAATGCTTATTCTGGCGCTCATTAATAAGAGCGCCTTCGTTTTTTTATGCTAAAAAAAATTCTTTTTTCAACTCTTTGTATATTAATGGGTTCGGTATTCATTTATTCAGGATTTACAAAGCTGTATCCGATCGAACCCTTTGAATATACATTTGTAGATATTGGAATTACTAACTGGTATTTAGCTCCATTTGTATCACGACTGTTAATAGGATTGGAATTCTTAATTGGTCTGCTACTTATTTTACATCTCAACTTAAAGCAATTCACCTATAAGCTTGGAATAATTGTTCTACTCATCTTTTCTGTTTATTTAATTTTACTGATGGGTTTTAGTGGTAATGAAGGGAATTGCGGATGTTTTGGAACTCATATTATTATGACTCCACTTCAAGCATTAATTAAGAATGTGATCATGCTTGCCATCTTTATTTTGCTGTATAAATATCATCAGGGATTTAAATTAAGAAATAAGAAGAAATACTTTTTACTCTTACCGGTTACAACGGCATTCGTATTTCCTTTTATTTTAAATCCGGTGGCTTTGGATTATTCCGAAGCCTATTTAAACAAACCTGAGAAAAATTTTAAACTGGAACTCGACTCTCTTTACACTAATGCAGAGCTAAATGTTCCGCCACGTACGTTATCTAAAGGGAAACATGTGCTATCTTTTATGAGTTTAACATGCCCGCATTGTCGTATTGCAGCCAATAAAATAAGAGTTATGCATGAACGTAATCCAAACATCTCGTTTTATTTAGTGTTAAATGGCAATAAGAAAAATCTACACCCCTTTTTTGAAAACACACATACCGAGGATATACCGCACTGTATGTTATTGGGACGAAATTTCATTTTTTTGGCGGGAACAAGTATGCCTGCCATTTATTTAATCAACAACAGCGTGGTGGAGCATGAACTGGATTACATGAATATGGATCAAAAGGAGATTGAGAAATGGATACGGGAATAAAGATATAAAAACTTTGAATGTATAAAAAGTTTAATAGAAAAAGCGTTTTACGGCTTTTGTAAAACGCTTTTTTAGTTCAAAATTACCAGCTGCCACCAGCGCCGCCGCCACCAAAA
>CAZMRM010000106.1:0-10631 GCA_964568515.1 uncultured Chitinophaga sp.
CCTGTACAATAACAGATGCACATGGTTGTAAACTTGTAAAATCGGCCACTATTGCTGAGCCACCTCCATTGATCATTCAGCATGCACTCACAAACATCAGCTGTAACGGCTATTCGGATGGAAAATCCGTGATTACTGCAAGCGGAGGGACCGGGCCCTATACCTATTACCTGGAGCCTTCAGTTACCGGACAAACAGATGCTGTCTTTAAAGATTTAAAAGCCGGAACTTATTCGTATGTTGTAAAAGATAAGAACGATTGTATTGCAAAAGAAACGTTCACACTGACAGAACCACCGCTTCCTTTGATAACAACAGTTATTACACCTGCAAGTTGTAATAAGGCAAGTGATGGTGGTGTGCAACTGACAGTAACCGGAAATCCGGATTCCATCATCAGTTTCAACTGGGTACCCGGAAACATCACTACTGCTGATCTGGTGAATAAGACTGCAGGCAGTTACACCTGTGCCATTACCTATAGTGCAGGTGCCTGTACTACCAATGTCTCTGTTGTAATTCCCCAGCCTGATCCGGTAACAGTAGCAACAGACCCTTCAACCATCTGTTATGGAAGTACCGCCACCTTGACTGCTCATGATGCCACAGGCGGGAATGGTGCTCCGTATACTTATGAGTGGACGGCCCCTGCTTTTACAGGAAATCCGTTTGTGGTGAACCCGCTTGTAACGACCGATTATACACTGCTGGCCACCGATGCCAAAGGATGTAAATCCGACCTCGTAACAATAACGGTGTCGGTGAAAGAAAAATTAAAAGTGATCGCCTTAGAGCCCCAGCTTATCTGTGCAGGTAATTCGGCTCAGCTTTCGGCAGTGGCAGCAGGCGGGAACGGCAATTATTTTTATGAATGGCAGCCTGCCGGTACCGGATCTACCGGCGAAGTAACGGTATCACCGGCAACCACAACTGTTTACACTGTCACTGTTCGCGATGATTGCGGTACACCATCCGCTTCGGATACAGTAAGAATTACAGTAATACCCAAACCAACGGTAGAATTCTATGCAGATATCCGGGTAGGCTGCCCTGTGTTGTGTGTTAATTTTACAAGCATTACAGCAGCTGTAAATGATATGGTGAAACATTGGACCTGGGACTTTGGTGATGGAACAACTTCGTCAGAATCCAACCCTACACATTGTTACTCGGCAACCGGAACGTATACTGTTTCCTTACTGATAAGAACGGCAAACGGTTGCGAAGCAAAAATTGTGAAACCTGCTTATATAGAGGTTTACCAGGTACCCATCGCCGATTTTAATTTTACGCCGGATCATCCTACTTTAATTGCTCCTACTGTTGTGTTTACGGATCAGTCACAATATGCCGTAAAATGGACCTGGGATTTTGGTGATGAAGATGATCTTCAGCACAACACGAGCATGCTGCAGCATCCCATGCATACCTATGTAGATACCGGCAGGTATTGCATCCTGTTATCGGTGAAAAGCGATAAGGATTGCCCGGCAACAACAGAAAAATGTTTGTTTGTAACACCCGATGTTACGATTTATGTTCCCAATGCCTTTACACCATTTAACAAGGATGGTACAAATGATACTTTTTTTGCAAAAGGAACTTACATTAAAACATTTAACATCTGGATATTCGACCGCTGGGGCATGCTTATTTTCAAATCCGACAATATGTATGAAGGCTGGAAAGGTGATGTAAATGGTAGCGGTACCATTGCACAGCAGGATGTGTATGTATGGAAAATTGAAGCTACCGATTACAACAATAAAAAACACCGGCTAATCGGAACTGTCACACTGGTGAGGTAATATCCGATCAGTTGGAAGGGTAACTTTACTTCTGAACTCACAGGATTGATTTACCAGGGTTGTTTTTAATATAGTGTATCTTGTATTGAAACATCTCAGCCATCTTACCCGCTCTCCATTTGGCTTCTTCCGCTTTCTCACCTTCAAAATGTTCGTCAATGGTTTTACTGAACAACAGGATCCAGCGGTCAAAATGTTCCTTTTCTACCGGCAGCTTTGCGTGTGGTGGGAAAGGACTGCCAAAATACGTTTGCTCATTCAGTAATACCGTTTGCCAGAACGTGTACATCTTTTCAAGATGCTGCGGCCACTTGTCCCGGATCCTGTCATTAAATACTCCGGCTAACAATTCATCTTTCTGCACCTTGGCATAAAAAGAATCTACCAGTAGTTTTATATCATCTATGTTCAGAATGTTTTTTTTCATGGTATCATATATTAAAAAAGAGGACGAACAGTGTATTGACGATCATACTTAAATAAAAAGACCCTACACACCATTTAGCAGGAGCCTGTGCAATAAAAATGGCATTACAAGCCATTGTAACGGAGGCACATAGAGCCAGCGCAAAATCACCCGCCTGGTGCTGTAAAATGAACATGCTGGCTATGGAGCCCAAGCAACTTTCCGGTGTTGATGATTGTGTTGTATTCATGGCTATCTGATTTATATTAAAAGACAATTTTATCCTTTATTGTTTCAAATTTTTTTTATTCCTTCAAAAACGTTAATCCTTCTTCTGTACTTAATGAAAGCTCCTGTACTGTTGTTGTTTCCAGCATTTTTCTTAATCCTTCGCGTATCACTTTAAATTTATCATGTACCGGACAAGGATGTATTTCTGAACAATCCTTTAACCCCAGTCCGCATCCTTTGTAGATAGAATCCCCATCAATGGCAGAAACAATTTCGGAGAGCTTCATTTTATCCAGTTTCTTCCTGTTAATTTCAAAACCTCCCGCCGGGCCTTTGACGGAAACAAGGATATTGTTTCTCGCTAACTGCTGTAATATTTTAGCCGTAAATGCTTCAGGAGAATCTATCTTCCGGGAAATATCCTTCAACCCGGAGCGTTTACCCTGGCTGGTTTGAGCAGTAATAAAAATGGTAGCTCTGATTGCGTATTCACAGGCTTTTGAGAACATGACACATTGATCTATGATACAAATTTACGAATTTATTTTAATTCGGACAAATTTGTCCTTTATTATTTTATCTCCGGATTTTTTGCTGTTTTATAAATAATAAGAGACGGCATAGTCACAATTAAGGTCATGTACAGCATTACTTTTATTCCGTTTTTGTTAATGATACGGGCGTCTGGCAGTTGGTTCCGGGAAAAGTCCGGGGCAATGAAAGGGGAAAATACTTTCATTAATTTTTGAGGATGTGCTGTTTTTTTAATTCCTTCGCATCAGAAAGAAATATTATTTTTGTTCCCTCTTTATCCATGCTTATGTCTGCAATTATTTTGAAGAAAAATAAGAACATATGAAACCGGTTATCAACTGTATACACTTCGTTGTTTTCCTCTTCTGTTGTTTTCAGCAGCTGCCTGCTCAACGTGTGGTTCCCCTGAAGAAGGAGCCGGAGCAATTGAGTAATGATGAAATAGAACAGATCAATAAATTCAACCGCTTGTTCGGTGATTACTTTTATGTGAATCAGCATATGGAGATCCTGCCGCTGAAAGATACCTTGTATAGTTTTTCGGATTTTTACAGAGAAGTCAGGATAAACAACTGGAGCACCAATTTTGAGAATAACCTGGATGAAAATCCCGTACTGATGAATCCCTATTCCAATGTGATCACGATGAATCTGAAATTTGAAGAAGAAGGTTTCTTTCCGGAACTACCCTTTCCAAAACAACAAAAAAGGGATGAGCCTAAATTGCAAAGCAGTGGCGTGTTCATGTCAGATACCATTCAAAAAATAAATACTTACTACAGAACCCCTGTCACAGAAAACCAAAATAAGGATTCCATTACACGCAGAACGGATGCAGTTATCTCCGGCAAAATAGCTGAAACACTAAAAAGCATTGCCTACGTGAAGAAGTATGATGAGAACGGATATAATCTCAAAAATTTTGCACTCGATGTTCTGAATAAGATCGATAAGTATCAGATCAGGCACATTTATTTTTTTGCACACGGCTACAATGTACCGTACTCACTTGCGCAAATACAGGGGAACCGTTTATTGAAGCAGATATACCGGCAGCATCCCAATGAAAACATTTTGTTCATACGCATTTTCTGGAAAGGAGGAGAGGCCAAAAAGCTGAATGTAAAAACCCGGAATGTGAATGGGCACCTGATGCTGAAAAAAATACAGTATAAAGATAAGATCAGCATTAAGAATGCAACCGGGTTTAAGAAAAAAGCGAAAGAGGCCATTAAATGTGGTTACTCACTTCGACGCCTGTTGCATTTGCTGGAGCTGGGGGATGGGGCAACTGACAAACGTACCTTTCATTTATTTTCGCATAGCATGGGAGCGGTCATGCTAAGTCATAGCCTGATGAATGATATTTCTTACATCAGGTATAAACCTACCGAACTTGTAAAAATAACAAAGCAGGCACGTTACGTTCTGGATTCTTCCTGGATGTACCGGGCGGATAGTCTGATGAATGCTGCCACCTGTAAAGGACTAAAAAAAGTATTCTGTTCCTGCTCAAAAGAAAGGAACGAAGCACTGGAATACATTTCTTTTATGCGCTACACCCGGTTACCGGAACTCAATGTTCGTATCTTTATGAATGCTCCTGCCATACCTGGGGTACAGCTGTTTCAGTTTGCCGATGTTTGTAAAAGCTATAATTTTATGGTTGGCTATAATTTATATGATCCAACACTTGCCAAACGGTTTGCAGGAAAAAAAACATTGATATCCGGCAAGCTTTCTCATGCAGCAGGCAACACTTCACTTGGACTTAACTATAACAATGAAGTAGGACAAACCGAATTTTTGATTAACAGAAACTTACTGAAAAGCCCCAACTTTTGTTTTAAAGGATACAGGACCAGTAATTTTTTTGAGCATGATCTCTTTTTTTATATGCAACATCCTTTATTCATAAACGCTATGAAGATCTTTACGGAACCCTTGAAATGAAAACACGTTCGACATATGCTTTGCTTTTTATTTTTGTAACAGCAGTTACCAGATTTGCTGTTGCACAAGCAAATTTTACAGCAGCGGAACGCAAAAAATGGAGTGATGGATTTGAAGCAGGGAAGGTACAGTTTGGTGTGGGGGTTTCGCTGAAGGTGGACATCATTCGCAATACATTTGGTTATTTCCGTTTAAGTCTTACAGGAGGAGCCGGTATTCCCTTCGGGAAAGAACTGGGACTTCAGCGCAACACCATGACGGGGTATTACTTTTTTGAACTCGATTTTTTCAGGGGCGGATTAGGAGCTCCTGCACTGGCACTCGACAACCAGAAGATTTTAATAGAGCTGCGTCAATCCTTTTTAATGGCTTTTGGACGAACACATCATTCAGAAAAATTTAATTACAACCGGCCGGTGGTGCAATTCATCTCCAATTCTTCACATCCGCTGTTTGATCCTTACAACCTGTCCTTCAACATTGGCAGTACCTTTATAAACGGGTTGAATATAAAACGGTCGCAGCGTGTAGGGATCGCCAGCTTTGGCTGGAACTACATACAGGTTACCTATCTCAATGACGGTCCGCCATTCACTGCTTCCTGGCTTCCTTTTGGTGATGGTTTTGATCGCTATTGGACAGGAAGCGGACAAATAGGCGTGTATAGTCCGGAAACCAACTGGTTCAGAAACTTTGAATTAAAATATGATAAGTTCACCGGTTTACAACCCTATAGCTATGAACTCGCTACCGGCTTACGCTTAAAGCACATTCCTTATAAATCAAAAGAAACACGGCTATTCAACCGCCAGCGTTATGAGTTCAGTATCGGAACAAACCGCGGACTGGGTGCCAGTTTCAACTTATACGACATTCGTGTGATAGATGTACAACACTACATTCATAACAATAAATACAGTTATCATGATACACCTTTAAAGTGGAGAGTCGGTGGAGGATTATTTTACAATAACACATTTATGATCAATTAAAAAAATGATGAAAACAATTTATATACTGTTGTTGATAGTGAGCATAGGGGTAAAGGCACAACAGGTGACTTCCTGCTCACCGTTGCCGGGACCGGCACCGGATTTTTTTACATTGGATGAAAAAGATCTTTTTGTAATTACAGAATATAAAGAAACGGAGTATCAAACCTTTCTGGAGCAGGATAGCCTGAACCTTCCGGCCAATCTCAGTTCGGTAAACTATTATGTAGACATTAACGGAGAAACCGACTCTTCCAATCTGACAGATATTAATTATCTGTATTTGCAAGGTTACCATGATAAAACGAAAACAAGCGGTGAACTTTTTTATTTACTCAGCACAAAAAATATCCCCATGGGAAACCGTAAAACAAATGTACGCAGTGCTAAAAGTGTTGATCTGTATTCGGAACTCAGTTCCATCGTGAACATGAGTTTTGGCTATTGGCAGATGGATACGGTGACTCATCGTGTTTTTATCATCTTCCGGGAAGGGACAAAGATCTGGAACATGAATAATTTCCGTGTTTTTGCAGGACTCATACTCAATAAAAATATTTATCTGACAAGGGCAATGAACACGAAGGATTCTTATCTGTTTGATTACAATTTTAAAAAGAACAAAGAAATTTTTGTAAAGCTGCCCATCAACCTGGAAAATGTTTTTTATCTGGACTCTGTAAAAACAGAAGATGCCGACTGGTGGGATGGTGCCATCCTTTCCCACGACGAGGCCAAAAAAGTAAAGAATGGAATGGACCTGGAAAAGATCAGCGATAACCGTAAACTGCGTTCGCTCGACTGGTCACGTACCGGAAACGAAAGCATGGAACGTAACCAGGCGTTTTTACCACAGCAAAAAATGACCTTGCCTGTATATGATAAACCTGTATATGATAAAGTGAAAAAATCAGCTTCCTCTAAAGCGGGAGTCAAATATTCATATTTTCCTTTTAACAGATCCAATTTTGAAAAACGTAAAATAGAATACCTGAATTATGATGCCTTGTCTTTTGCTTTTTTGAAGAAGAAAAACGGAGCAACCGGTAAATATGTTTTGCTGAAAGGCAGAAAGGGAGATCTGTTTACCTATTCCCGCATCAACCTGAAACAGTATAAAAAATATTATTCAGACCATAATCTCAAAGAGTTCATCTTTATTCACATCATCGATCCTTATGATGAGAAGTTCTATTATACCTTTACTATTCCTTATTCCGGAGAAAATTTTGTTCCACGTGTACTGTATTTCATCAAGAAAAAACTCTTTGATATCTAGCGGTTGCTATTTATTGTATAAGTTATAAAATATACTGTTTCAGGAGATTTTCTGTAAATTCTGTAAACCTGCGTATTGACTTGAAAGAGATAATGTTCTATTTTTGTGGCCATACATATCAAACGGGAGATTGTAAATCATGGTTAAAGACATCAATAAAAAATCAGGCAAAGTTTCTTTCACGAGGACCAGCATTTATAATATTCTGAAAATGTATCAGGTAAAAGAGAAGAAGAGGGATGCACGCGCAACGATATATACCTGCAGAAAATCATTCACCATTTTTGCCGGCAATTAAACTGCTTTGTAAGCGTACTTCCTTTTTGTAATCAGTTCAGGTCTTCACATTCATTTTAATTAAAACGAAAAATTTTCTTTTGAAGGGGAGCATACTTTTTTATTAACCATTATTTCACCCAATCAATTTTTACTATGATCCATTCTCAGTAAAATAATTTGAATTACAAATTTCTAAAAACTTATTCTTAGCTGGAATAACATCCATTTCTTTAAACGGTTAATTTTTTATTAGTCAATAAAAACAGGTGAACTGGATACTTTTACGGTTAAAATCATATCGTAATTTTTTGAAAGATTTAGATTTTGAATAATGCTCCCCATATAGTATGTACTAATCGGCTTATTAAATACCTTCTTTGAAAGAGCTTTACTTTTTAAATTAAAAACCTGATACTGACTTTTAAATTGAGAAAGATAAGATTCGAAGCTTCCTTTTGATGGCAAGCAGCAGAGCAATTATAAAAATCTTAACTTAATGACATTATCTTCGCGGTACGCCTGAATAGGATCGGATTGCCGGATCACAAAACCCTGTAATTGTAATGCTAATTATGAAATTTATCGTCATTAAACGGTGGGCTTTCCCAACTATATTTGCTAAGCCACGTAACCTGCTCACTATTTAAAATAAGTTTCATAAAACTTTTTGAATCGCTAATTTGTTTTATATAAGGAGGTATTACATTGATGTCGTCCTTTGTTCTTATATATTTTTTATTTACAGCCCAATTTAAATAATAATCCACAATTAAAGCATTCAGTTTCCTATCAATTTTATATGAAGGTTTAAGTCCAGTAATTTTCTCAAGTGCATCAAGCCTTGCAAGATAGGGGGTCTCTCGATAATACATCGCTGATGTAGACACCCTTGGATCTAATATGTGAGTGAGAAGTTGAATCACAATCGAAGTATCCTTTATTTCATGCTCTTTAATCCATTTTGCAGATTCGATAATGGAATCCCTATCACCACTAAGAAGATTCTTTTTTATGTCGTCAACTTGCATGCAACTGTTAAATATGAACGTCAGCAAAAATATTGAGTTATTCAGAAATATATTCATTTTTTAGTTATGTAAAATTGGTTTACTCCATCCAAATATATTATCCAGTGCGCTATTTTGTCTAATTATATTTCCTCTATGTTACTTGTGCTTGACTACAACCGTCTGAAGCACAATTTTTTGTCCTGCAAAATACTGAAAAAGACCTATACCTCCATTAAGGTGACTTAATTGTACATAGGTATGACAAACCACTCTTAGCATTCATTGCAAACCAATCGAACATAAACAAAAGATGAAAAAATGGGATTTGATGAAAAAACTGAAAATCTAAAAACTGCAAAAGACACTTTAATGTACTTTTACGACAAAAAGCTTTGCTCTTAAATGGAGATTGAAAAAATGGGTTTATAATAGCTTAAACTTAAAGAATTCATCTGGGTCTATTTCCATCGCTCTCGCAACAGCAAACACAGTGCTGGTCGTTGGATTAATACGCCCTGCCTCTATTCTTGCAATCTAGCTCAATGATAATCCTGACTCAAATGCCAACT
This sequence comes from uncultured Chitinophaga sp., assembly GCA_964568515.1. GTDB lineage: Bacteria > Bacteroidota > Bacteroidia > 2-12-FULL-35-15 > 2-12-FULL-35-15 > 2-12-FULL-35-15. The sequence continues at coordinate 9,062 of CAZMRM010000106.1, forward strand.
GATCCTGTGTAAATCCTTTACTTTTTCTTACTTCCTTAAATCTAATAGAAAAAGCCACAACCCATCTTATCAAAAATGAGTTTCCGTTTCTTTCCAACTTTCTGCTTTTTCATATCGAAAGTTTCAAAAACACAGAAAATATTTTATGGCACTTGTGCTATAAATAAAAAATATTACTTATAATTGCGACATGATATTAATTAAAGCTAATAAACATGTTAGTATTCATTTATGAATTTTATGGCTCATTTAACCATTCAAACGGGGAACCGGAAGCTATGCATCTTTAGGAAAAAATTGAATTAGATCTTAAAACTCCAATCTCATGAAAGCAATAATTTTTCTGTTTTCAAAAATCGCAATTCTCAGTAAATAATTTGAAGGATCTCTAATTTTTATAAACTTTGTTTTTTATACAAAGTAAAATCTCCTAATAATTCTTTTACTGCTTCTGCATTTAATTTTCTTCCTTTTTGAACTTTCCATATCTCTTGATTCTAGATGGGTAATTTTTCAAAATCAGTTATCAAACAATTTTCGCCACAAGGTCTGATATATCTATTGAAATCAATCCCAATTGACCAAGTTTTACCAATGCCCTTATTAATATTATTTTTGGTTATAACGATAAGTTGGTAACCTTCTATTGGATTTGTTTTATCATAATCTTGAGGATATTTCCATCTTTTTTCCAGCCATGCTTCTTTGATGGTAAATATTAAACTATCATTAATACTAATTGGATTTGGTTTTGCTTCATATTCACATATATATACACCTCTCTTTTTTGCTTCATTAATATCTTCACTCATTCCTAGATGATTCTGCCAAGTGTTGCAAGAGAGTGAAAATAAAATCACAAATACGAGGTAGGATATGGTAATAGTTTTATTTGTCATTTGCAGTATTTTTTAATAAAAGATTATTATCAATTTTTAATTTCAATTCATCGGAAATATCAACACCTTCATTACCAGCAACAATATTTTGATAAACTTTATTAGGGGAAGAATTAAAAAAGGCTTGCATTAAAAAATTAATACCAAACGCATCCGCTGGAATTTTAATCGTACCAGGATTTAATCCAACAGCTTTAAGAGCTTCTTTAGGAACATCTATACAGTTACCTCCTAATTTACCTGTGAAGTCATACCATTGTATTGTTTCTTTGAAGGCTGCTTCTTCCATCTTTTCATCTTCTTCAGTACTAGTACTTATTTTGTATGCTTTTGTATAAATAACTTCACCTGTTTCTTGATCGATATTTTTATCCGAATATAAGTATCTTTCTTTAAAATCATTTAAGTCCCTAAAAGGAATCCCCGCTTCAACATTGTGATTAGATGGCCCTGAAGCAACAATTGGTCTTGTTCCATTTTTAGAGTATAAATACCATCCTGTTTTATCATTTCCAATTAAAACGGCAGCATGACCAAAAGCTTTAACAGCTTTTGGAGCGTTTAATACAATAATGTCCCTTCCATCAAAGTCTACTATATTAACTGGATTATTCATACAATAATTATACGGTGTCCAGGATGCATACTTCTCCGCCATTGGATCCGGTACC
>CAZMRM010000107.1:0-10628 GCA_964568515.1 uncultured Chitinophaga sp.
TAGCGGGTCAGCAGCAGTAGTGGTAACAGACGGGGTAGCACCTTATACTTATGAGTGGAACACTGTTCCCGCTCAAAAAACAGCAACAGCAATCAACTTACAACCAGGTGAATATGAAGTAACAGTTACAGATGCAGCAGGTTGTTATACAAAAATAGGAGCTGTGATTAATAAAGCTAAAGTTGATTTTACACTTTCTACTGTAAAAACAGATGTTTCTTGTGCCAATTGTAATGATGGAACAGCTTCTGTAATTGTTTCAGGAAAACCTGCAACTTACAATTATACCTGGAGCGCAATTAATAATCCTGTATTAACAACAGCCAAATCAGCAACAGGCTTGACAGCTGGAAACTATACTGTTACCGTTGCAGATGAAAATGGCTGTAAACAACAAGCAACAACCCAAATTGCTTCGGCTATAACGACCGGTATTGAGGTAACAACAGGAGAAAGATCAGATATAACACTTTTCCCAAATCCGGCACAAAGCAAATTCAATATCTCAAACGGAGATTTTCAACAACATGAAAGTATTTTGGTTGTTCTTTACAATACTGCCGGTGTTGAAGTTTATTCGAAAATTCTTGTAAAAGAAGATAATGTGATAGCGGTGGATACTGAAAATAAACTAGAGCCGGGCATTTACGTGGTTGTAGCAAGTTCCCAGGATCGCATGTATAAAAAGAAAATCATTATTACCCAATAGTAATAAATTAGTTTTATCCATAAAAAAGCAGAGTCAGATACATATATCTGACTCTGCTTTTTTATGGATAACTATGATCTTATACAAGTTCTATTAAAAAATCGGTTATGTCGCAATAATAATAAGATTCGTCGAAAATATTAATGTTTTCGTCAAAAAATAAAATCAATTTTTTAAAAATATTCTATATTGTCACTTCAAACTAACTAATAGATGAGTGAATTTGCTTTGCTTTATGTTTATATACTAAAGTAATTTCAAATTTAATGCCAGCTAATATGAGAAGAATGTCCCCACAAACCATCAGTTTAAAAATGAAGTACAAGACACAAAAAAGATTAAAAGGTTTTTTTGTGATATTGTTTGGATTAAACACAATTCTTTGTTTTGGTAAAGTCATCAGAGTACCCCACCCGGGAACAGATGCAGACATACAGCCAGCTATTCAGTCAGCTGTAAATAGTGCTGTCAAAGGTGATGTGATTGAATTACCGGCCGGACAATTTATAGTGAATAAAAGTGTTTCTATTGGAAAATTTATTTCCATCAAAGGAGCGGGTCTAGAAAAAACAACTTTATATCGTTCCGAGAGCGCGTCGGATGATAACCTCAGTTCAAGTCTTTCCTGGAGAGGGATCTTTAGATTTAATATCAACAGCAATACAAAAAGCGGGATTATCGTATCAGATATTACCTTCAAAAGTAAGAAACCAAGTATGATCGATGGGGATAAATTGTCCCGGGCTGCCGATATAGGTGTGGAAATGGTTAATTGTGTAGACTTTGTAATTACACGATGTAGATTTGAGAATTTTGGTAATGCAGGAGTTTCCATTCAGCATGATGATAGCATCGTAGGAGGTTTAATTTTCAAAAATGAATTTTTTCATAATGTAAAGGGAGCAAATGGCTTGGGATTGGGCTATGGTGTTGTTGTTTATGGATCCAATAAAAGATGGATACACGGTCCGAGATTTGGATCTTCTAATTTTATTTTCGTCGAAGACAATATTTTTGATTATCACAGACACTCCATAGCAGCAGGTGGGTGTGCCCTTTATGTATTCAGATACAACACTGTCAGAAATAATGTCGCCGCAGCCAGTTACCATGCCATTGATGCACATGAGGCCCAACTTGTACCAGGAGATAATTATTACAGTACCCGTGCAATTGAGGTCTATAATAACTCAATTGTGAACACAACTTTTAAAGATGGAACTTCAGAAATTTTGAATGGCACTAAGATTACACCCGGAAAAGATATAGGGCTGCTTGTTGAATGTGCTATAAGAACAAGGGGGGGAGAAGCTGTGATTCATGATAATAATATTGAAGGCTATCGTTTTGGCGTAGGACTAATCAACAGACTGAAAGAAACTTATCCATGCTCCTATCAACAAGGATATTTAAGCGGATTAAAATTTGGTGCAAATCATACAGGTACTGACGATCAAAAAGCAAGTGGAGATGTATTCATCTGGAACGATAAATTTAAATTTTATGATTCCAAAAGCAGTAAGAATGTATACTTCTACAATTATAGTCCTGACTATATTAAAAAAGACAGAGATTATCATTTAGAAGCAAAACCCAAATATAAAACTTATACCTATCCTCATCCATTAACAAAGAGTATTACTACTGATGTTGAAGAAGAGGAAACTGGAAGTATTCTTTCCAATCCTTATTTAATTTATCCAAATCCAGCTTCCGAAGGAATACTGAACTTAAATTCTGAAAGTACGATCAAGGCAGGAACAGTGCTTGAAATCATAAATCTGACGGGAGTTATTGTGAAGAAGATGGAGGTACTCTCTAATTTCCTTACTGTGAATATTCAGGATATATCTAGCGGGATGTATCTTGTTCGAATTTCGAATCCCATAGAAACCCAAATTAGCAAAGTGATTGTTGTAAATAATTAGTATCGTCATTCATGATGAACAGAATGAAGATTATTCTTGTTTTCATGCCGGATCGCTAATTCTATCATTTCTTTTGTTAACTCATTAGCTATAAGCTGATGTCCAAAAAGGTTGAAATGTCCTGTTTTATCCGGTATTTCCCAATAATTCGGATCCTTTCCTTTTTGTTTGGCTTCTAATAAAACAGGTTGGATATTGATACTAATCGAATTTCCAATAAGTGATTTTATATCAGAGGTTAGTTGAGGATCAACATTCAATAGGAAAATAACGCGTTTATCTTTACTCAGTTCCTTAACAAAAAGTTTGTCTTCACGGTTCAAGTAAAAAGCAGCAGATGTTTCTTCTTTCTTTTCTTCATCTTTTGACTGAATATAGAATTTGTCGAAAAGGATTTCCCCAGCTTTTGGCAAATAATTAAGCACCCTATGCCCTAAAAATAAGAAAGAAGATTCGGTAAAAAATTCAAACGAATGATAATTCTTGACAAAAGGTTTTTGTCTGAAACTGGTATCGAGTTTGAATTTATCATTTTCGATTTCATACCGGGCCACATATCTGTCCCTAACAACATCAAAGGTCTTTTGATTCAGAAAAATTAAAAAGTAATCCGGATGGTGGTTGATCTCAATATCTTCTTTTACATATAAAAGTTCATTAAGAGGTAGATCTTCTTTTCCAAAATTAAATAAGGAAACAGATGTTGATAGATTTTTATATCTAAGTATTTTATTTGTCTCCTTCTCTGTCAGCGCAATAAAATTGTTTCTGTAAAATACTTGTCTCGAGGCCACATAACTGTTACCAATAACTGCTACTGAAATTTCATCCTCTCCTTTATCATTAAAAATATGACCAAACCAACCATCAGCATTTGTCTTGGCTAAGCCAAATCCTTCTGAAACAAATAAGGAACTACAAGTAATATCAGGCCTGTAGCGCTCTCCTTTTATGGGGTCTATTCTAACAATCGGTTGTAGAATTCCACAAAAAGATAAAAAGAATTCAAAGAACAGTATAACTGCCAGAAACGTTGATGAAAAAATAACCAGTGATTTGAATCGTTTCATTTTTAAAATTTAAAATATAAGAATGGAGTAGTGGTAGTTTGAAACATAAACAGCAAAGTAAGTACAAATACACCTGACAGTAATCCATACTTCAGGGGTTTTGATTTGATATCTAATAAATACGTGTGTTTGCCGGTGGAATATTCCAAAATATCCATTCCGTATGTAATAATAACATATGTTAATGTGGTTGTAAAGAACCAGATATTGAATTCGCTACTTTCCCAATTGAAAACCCGTGAAAAGAACAATTGTGTGGTACTCCAGGAGGTGGAGCGGAAAAAAATTCTTGAGAAAGTAACCAGTAGAAAAGTAAAAAATATGCTGAATACAACCCCCAATGTTACTTTCTTAATTTTTTTTGGTCTGACTTTGTCATGATCAAAAAACATTCTGTGAAAAATAAGATAAACACCATGCAAAGCTCCATAAATAACAAAATTCCAACTGGCTCCATGCCAAAGTCCTCCCAAAATCATAGTGATCATAAGGTTTAAATAGGTTCTGTATTTTCCTTTTCTGTTTCCGCCCAAAGGGATGTATAAATAGTCCCTTAACCAGGTTGATAAGGAAATGTGCCAGCGATTCCAGAATTCACCAATGTTTCTGGCCAGATAGGGTTGCTCAAAATTTTTCATTAATTCAACACCAAATAATTTTGCTGTTCCTCTTGCAATGTGTGTGTATCCGGAAAAATCAGCGTATATCTGAACAGTAAATAATATTAATCCGCAAATAATTTCAAAGGACTTGTAAGCTTCCAAGTGACTAAAAATATGATCAACAAATCGCCCGCTTGTATCCCCAATCATTACTTTACGAAAAAGGCCACTGATGATTAAAACAATTCCACCCTTGATTTGTTCCCTGGTTGGTTTCAAATCTTTTTTTAATTGAGGCAGAAGAACTGCAGCACGACCAATCGGACCGGCAACCAGCTGTGGGAAAAAAACAACAAATAATCCAAAGTCAATGATATTGTTAGTAGGTTCAATTTTGTTACGATAAATATCCATGATATAAGAAATATTATGGAAGATGTAAAATGATAAACCTACGGGAAGAATGATGTTAAGATGTAAATGATCAGGTTTCATCCCGAAAAGAGCAGAAAGATCTTCAAAACTTTCTACAAAGAAATTAAAATATTTAAAAAAGCCAAGAATTCCCAGATTAATAATCAGGCTTGTTGTTAAAAGAACTTTACGTTTTTTTAAGTCGGTAGCATTGTATAGTGCTTTTCCTACGTAAAAATCAATAAGGGTGGTGATCGTTAACAGGATACAGAAACGCCAGTCCCAATAACCATAAAAAATATAGCTGACTATCAGAAGAAAAGAATTTTTACTCGTTTTATTTGGTAACGAATAAAATATAGGCAATACAACAGCAAGGAAGATAAAAAAAATGAACGAGTTGAATATCATGTTTTAGTAAAACTGGTTATTAGAGATATAAGTGTGTGCATTACATGCCACAAAAAAATGCAATTATAGTTCATTTTTGAATAGGTTTTTATATTCGATACCAATAAAATAGTTTAAATAGGTGATTTTCTATAGCCCGTTCAATTTTTATTTCATATATATCTGTTTTCTGAGATGTGATTCCAAAAAAAAAGCCCTGAAACAGGCTTCTTTAATTTTTTGATCCAACCTTACTTTCCTTACTTCACAATCATCCGTTTTATTAAATTCTTACTGTTCTGCATAACAAGCTCTGTTGTCCATCTAAGTATATTATTGTTCCATCGTTGTGGATGTGTGGTAATCATAATATGATCCGGAAGTTTATCAGCAGCATTCACGACGTCAAACGTTGTACGGAATGATAAATGGCTATACTTGGGGGATATTATTTTATCTCTGACACTTACCTTATGCCCATCCCACATTCTGCCCGTATCTGTCAAATAAAAAAACTGATTAAAATCCAGATCAAAATAAGGTTCTCCAATAAGTCCGTATTTTTTGTAATCATAATTATCCCATATTTTACGATTATCCCATTTGCTTGCAGGGCTGCCATGCATACAAATAGTTTTAACCGGATAAAATGTTCTGAAATGAGCTAAATTTTTTTCAAAGGTTTGTATCGCTACTTCTTTATTTCCATGAGCGAATGCAAGATCTTCGTAATGGTATCCGATCTCGTGTCCGAGATCTGCAATGGCTTTAATTATACTTGGTTTATTACTTTGTTTAACAACCCGAAAATAATAAACTCCTTTTATACCATGTTTGTGCTCGATTATAGCGGTGTTCAGCGAATTTTGTGCGAGTAAATCTACATCATGCCTTAATATCACAAGTTTTCCCGTTGATTTATTGATGAGATAGTCTTCTAAAGTAACAAATTTATACCCGTTTTTAAGTAGAGTAGTTATTAAAAGTTCGAATGCAGATAATGTAAAATCTTTCATTTTTTATAAGTTGATGTTATGGTATAATTTCCAACTGATTATTTAAACTTGGATTGTAACTCCGGTTTGTTTTTAATTTCCCTAAAACTGGCCGGAAAGTTTTCCACGAACCAAACTAAAAAACCGGTCACATCTGTTTTATTGCTGATTATTTCTTTGGATTTTTCTTTAAACTTTATTTTAGAAGCGGGATCCTTAATTATTTCAATGGCTCTTTCTATTAAGCCATTGCTTGTTCGGTACAGCTCTATAAGTCCTAATTTTACTTCTTCATCCAGGGTTCCTGCTTGTGCCGTACTGATACACAAAACCGGCGTACCCACAAACGCTGCTTCCGCTGCCATTGTCAGGCTCTCGCTCACAAGCAAACTGGCTTCGCTTAAAACGGTGTGCATGAGTGCCGGATGTACTTTAAAAGAATAACGCATTAAATCATCCGGTAACTTTTCTTCAGAAGAAATGATCACTCTTGCATATTTTGATAGTTCTTTCACAAGAGCATATTTATCTTCCAATGAAAGTCCTTTCAAACCAATGTCGTGTGTTGCTTGCCATGAAACAAAACGCAAAATAACAAAAGGACCGGTATCAGACGGATTCAGGTTATGCTGGAGACCTTGTACCTCTTGCCTGAATCTTTTTGGATGCAGCCCTCCCAATTCCAGAAAACCATCAAAACGAATGTGTTTAGAACCAAAATCTTTCTGAAAGACAAGAGGGGTTAGAATCGCTTTTGTGAAGGGCACATACATCATATGTTGGAAAGCATTATGGTCGGTATCATCCAAGGCAATATGAGGTTTACGAAGAAGCCATGCAACATGAGCTGCATACATTGAACCAGCACTGAAAAAAATATCTGGCTTTAGCTGCAATGCTTTTTTTAGGATATAAAAATCTCCTTGCACTATGTAAAGGATTTTACCAATAAATCCTTTTTTCCCTTTACCACGGTTAAAATAAGGTAATTTATAAAAATCAAGGAGTTTGAAAGCTACTTCTTTATCCCTTGCAACGATGTGAACAGTATGCCCTTTTTCCTGCATCATCCAAATAAAATTTTTGAAATAATGCACATGAGCAGGATGGCCAATATCTACTAATATTTTCATTTGTAAAAATAATAATTAACCATCATCGGATGTATTTGTATACTTTCATTCCTAAAACACCTATTTTATAGAGTAGAGGATTGTGAACGCATTGATATCGGCCAAGGTTTAGAAGTTTACCACCGAACTTAAGCTTATAATCTCTTACGCTGTACTCCTTGTGTGGACTGCCGGCACCTGCAAAATCATAAATTGTAACTCCGCTTTCTTTTGCAGATAACATTCCTTTCCATGGAAGCAAATCACTGGGGTGATAACCTGAATAATCACGATCACCGGCAGCGTACCAATCATAAAGAAAATTTTTATAAATAAGATACACACGGCAACCGATCATTTTTCCGTCTAAGAATGCAGCAATAAATCTTACCTTTTCTTGCATATATTTTGCAGTATTCAGGAAAAGTTCCGGTGCGGGAGCCGGCAACCCGATACGTTCATATGTATCTTTAATTAACCGGTATACATCAGCGAGGTCCTCTTTGGCGGATACATCCTTAACAGTTACATTCTTTTTTATGGCACGTTTAATATTAGATGCTCTTCCTCTGTGCAATGCATCTTCAAGAGCTTCTACCGTTTGAGTAAGGTCCATATGTATGGTCAAATGATCTTCATATTCAAAACCTTCTTTTTCAAGGGAAGGTCTGATTCCTTTTATATCATAAAGATTCCTGATTTCGGAATAAATGGCACCTGTTTTTTTGATTATCCTGTTGTATGCTGCAATTAACGTTTCTGCATAGCTGAGATTATCATCCTTAACGAGGGGACCACCTGTTATGATGGCTCTTTTTGAAAACTGACTTTTAACTCCCGGTTCCTGAATAACGGAATAAACAATTAAACCAAGAATGTTTTTAGCTGAATCTTCAAGTGAGATAACACCGGCGGTACAATTAGGAGTCGATTTATAGACGTCATACATACAGGTTGCCTGGAAAATATTTCCAAAAGGGTGCTGGAGAACAAAATCATCCCAATTTTTTCTATCGGGATTTTCATTGATAATTAAATTACTTTGGGCCTTCATACTTATACAAATGATTTGTTATTTAAAGCTAAGCTGATGTGCAGGATCCTTTTTCAGGGTTTCAAAGCTCTTTGGATAATTTTCAATAAACCAAACCATGAAAGCTGTGACATCAATTTTATCTTTTATTATTTCTTTTGACTTTTCCTTAAAACACTGTTTATAAGAACTATCTTTTACAATTTCAGCTGCCCTGTTAATAATCCCTTCACTTGTTCTGTACAATTCAATCAGACCTAATCGAACCTCTTCATCGAGTGTCCCCGCTAATGCTGTACTAATACAAAGTGCCGGAGTTCCTAAAAATGCTGCTTCAGCTGCCATTGTTAAACTTTCGCTAACAAGTAATGAAGCACCTTGTAAAACATCATGCATGAGTGCCGGATGTACTTTGTATGAATATTTTTGTAAATCATCCGGTAATTTTCCTTCTGACGAAATAATAACAGTCGCATATTTAGATAATTTTTCTACCAACAGGTACTTATCTTCAAGTGTTAATCCTTCTAATCCGATATCATGACTGGCCTGCCATGATACAAACCTCAGAATAATGTATTTATTATTGAGAGAATTATTTATAAGGGATTGTATATGCTCCGGATTTGGTTTGAAACGATTGGGATGAAGTGCGCATAGTTCCATAAATCCATCAAAACGCACTTGTTTGGATCCGAAATCTTTTTGAAAAACAGTTGGAGTTAAAACCGTTTTGGTAAAAGGTAATGAAATAAAATGTTCAAAAAAAGAATGATCGGTATCATCAAAAGCGATATGTGGTTTTTTCATTAACCAAGCCACATGAGCAGCGTAAGGAGACCCGAAACTCAGAAATAGATCAGGTTTAACAGCCTGTGCTTTTTTTAATAATTTGAAATCACCTTCAAATATGTATAGTAGTTTGCCAAACAAACCTTTTCTTCCTTTTCCTCTGTTAAAATAAGGGATCTTATAATAATCGAGCAGCTCCAGAGCTACTTCTTTATCTCTTGCTGAAACAAAAATGGAATGCCCTTTCTCCTGCATGATCCATATAAAATTCTTAAAATAATGAACGTGGGCTGGATGTCCTATGTCAATAAATATCTTCATTCGATCAATTTAGAAAAGAGATTTAGATCTCTATAAAAGGTAAGACTTTAAAAAATCAGGGGTTTCTTTTCCAGTCCTAACCGTATGAATATTTTGTCTCGTTAATTGATCTTATCTGTTATGAGCAATCTTAAGTCAAATACAACGAGTACAAATTTAGATCATTTGGTTTTCTTTTTGAGATTTTAAATATACTTTTATTCTTTTTAAATGGTTAATATAACGTTATAAATTAAGAGCGTTATAAAAATCAATCATTGGGCCTATTTTGGCATTACGCTTTAAAGCAGTTTCAATTATTCGGATATAGGAAGCTTTGTAACCCGGGTATTCTTTTTCATCATATACTCTGTGATGATAATTTACCACCAAAATGGCATCCTTTTCTTCAATCTCATCCAATACCTTTTGAAATCTATCCCATTTATTGTGTAATGGCATAAAACATACATCCATAACAGTTAAAGGAAATACAACGAATTTGGAGTTATTGGGATAAAAAGGCATTATTTTGCCTTCTTTGATTCCGATATCATTTGTGAATCCCCAGGTAGAGTCATAAATAAAGCCTAATTCCTCCTGAATTTTCCAGGTTGTTTCATCTAAGTTCAAATGATGTTGACGTGTGCCAACCACTTTATGACCCACAATAGATTCCAAACGTGCTTTTTCACGACCAAGTAATTCTTTGTTATTATATGATAAATAAGAGCCATGCAAACCTATTTCCCATCCTTTTGAATCGAGATAGCGAATAGCTTCCTGTATTTTTGGTTCAAACAAATCGTAACGTCCATAGGCCAGTACAAATGTTTTTGGTTTTAAAGGATTAAATTTTATACTTTCATCCAACATAAAGAAGGTGGATTTTACACCAAAGGATTCTTCTAAAGCAGCTATATCATATATATTCCAGTAAGGTTCTTTTTCCTTTGGTCGTTTCATATGATACAAAGCATTCGAAACATCACCTTTCGAAACTGCCTTTAAAAAGCCTGAAACATATTGATACGACTTTTTCGTACGATCAACATCATGAGTTAATGCAAGTTTTAGCACCTGTCTTATCGTTTAAAGTTTAATAATCTTTTATAATGATACTTTCTAATAAATTTAGCAAGATCTTTATCTACGTATTTTGGTTCTTTAGAAAACATTCCCTGAAGATATCCTTTCAAGTAACTTATACTGACAATAAAATAAGGTTTTTCCCTCAGCATAAAAACAGTACGAATAAATGTAAGGAACAAATCATTTCCCTG
>CAZMRM010000108.1:0-6079 GCA_964568515.1 uncultured Chitinophaga sp.
CGACCAAGGTTATCAAAAATTTCTTATTTATTTCTCATTTACCATTCCTTCATTATGCCAGTTCTAGAATACCTGGATGTATTTAACAACAGAACTAAGTTTATGGCGCAATGGGAAACTGTAAATTGGGGGCTTGCAATAGTGCTTATTTTTATTGTTATAATATCATCTTATAAAAATAACAGATATATTTTCAAATATTATTTAATAGCATATGGTATTTTACTAATAATTTCTGCTTTCCCTTACATACATTATTTAAATGCTACAAATTGGCTTGTTTTTGAACATGGGATGAAAGCAGGCACAGTAGCAGAAATGGTAATTCTTTCCTTTGCCATCTCCCGCCGCTTCCGTCTTACAGAAATCGATTTGAAAAACAGAAAAGAAGAAGAGCAGAATCTGAACAACCAGATTAAGCAATTGGAGATGAATGTCAGAAAAGCTCAAATGAATCCTCATTTTATGTTCAATGCACTTACTTCCATCGAATATTTTATTATGAAAAATGATTCGAGGCAAGCCAGAGATTATTTAGAAAAATTTGCTGATTTAATGCGTGTTACATTGGATAATTCACGTGTTAATTATATTCCCTTAAGCGATGAATTAAAGGCATTGAACCTTTATGTTGAACTGGAATTTTTAAGGCTAAAATCCTATGCACATCATTTTGAAATTAAAATTAATAATGGAATTGATGTTGAAGCAGTTTCGGTACCGGCATTGTTAATACAACCCTTTGTTGAAAATGCCATATGGCATGGCTTACAGAAGAAGGAAGCGCCTGGTAATATTATAATACATTTGAATTTTATTGATAATGAACTGAAATGCATTATTGAAGATGATGGAGGAGGAAGGGTGCCAAAAGTAAATCCTGTTAAACGAAAATCCTCCGGTATTCTCATAACTCAGGAGAGATTGAAACTGATTCACGCTGCTTTACACACGAGGTATCAATTCGAAATTCTGGACAGGATAGACGAAAATGGAGCTGTTACCGGTACACTTGTTCAGTTTAATCTTCCCTATATCATTGAATGATCTATTCTTCAAACAAATTTAGTTGCGAACTATTAGCCGATGGTGGTTTTGATTTTCCGGATACGGTTCTTCCTCCGTATTTGTAGGATTGTTGCCTTTCCTTTTCAAGGAGTTTTTCAAAGTTGGTATTGGGAGTAAAATTCTGTTCCAGCATTTGTGCTACACGTGCCAGGTTTTTAATGGCCATCTGTTTATCTGTATGACCAACTTTTGCTTTTTGAACAGCATTCTCTAAAATTCCGATCGTTTCATCATATACCTTGATTGGAACTGGAAAAGGATGGCCATCTTTACCACCATGTGCAAATGAAAAACGTGCCGGATCCGTAAAACGGGAAGGAGTTCCATGAATAACTTCGCTAACAAGTGTTAACGATTGTAATGTACGTGGGCCAACACCTTCCAGGAGGAGCAAAGATTCAAAGTTTCCAAGCTCTTTCTCATGTGCCAACACTAAAATGCTTCCCAGTCTTTTTAAGTTAATATCCTTGGCTTTTACATCATGATGAGAAGGCATTACAATGTTGCGGATTTCCGGAAGTATTTTAGAAGGATCTTCCCTGACAATATTCATAATACCGGTTTTGGTGGGATCAGCTTCTTTGTGTGTCAGGTTTAAAATCAATCCCTGGTTTTTTCCATAAACAGAAGTATGTGGTTCTTCTAAGAATGAAGTCAATTCCTTTGAGTGCCAGTGATATCTTCGCGCCATTCCATTCTCATCATTCATTCCCTGTTGTATAACAGCCCATTCTCCATTTTTGGTAACAATAAAATTATGCAAATACAGTTGAAAACCATCCTGAACCGCTGTATTGTCAATCTTTGCGCTTAGTTTACTGAAGTGAACCAGCTCTTTCCCGTTCAATCCGGTACGATCTCCAAATGTCAATAATTCAACAGGGGTGTGAGTCGAATGTTTGCCTTTACCACCACAGATATAAATTCCGAGTTCATTAAATTTCGGATTAATAGCGCCTTTTAATGCACCCATCACTGATGTAGTGATTCCGGAAGAGTGCCAATCCATGCCCAATACGCATCCGAATGCCTGGAACCAAAACGGATCCGATAAACGGTTTAAAACAGCAGAGGTTCCATATTCCAATATAATAGATTCTACAATAGCTCCCCCCAGTAACTTCATACGTTGAGATAGCCACAAAGGAACTTTTCCGTAATGCAAAGGTAAATCTGCATGACCGGAATTATTAAAATACAGTTTAGGCATTCATTCCTTTTTTCTTAATAAAACGGTAAATTATAATTTTAACTTCCCGTGTTCTCCTTCTTTATATTGTGTGCCTGTAAGCGCTGCTTTCACCATAGAAAATAAGATCACCATTTTGTTGGCACTGCTGTCCCAATATTCAGCATTCGTTGGTGTTACTCTAATCAATGCTAATTCAGGGTCATTAGTGCCTTCCGGAAACCATACTTTGTAAGCACTTTTCCAGAGTTCTTTAATTTTTGCTTTATCCAAAACAATGGAAGCTACACCCGTTACTGATAAATAATCGTTTTTGCTTGGACAGGAATAGGCCAAACACACATCATTTTTTTGATCTGCTTCTATGCTTACTTCAGAAAGTTTGTTTGTAAAAAACCAGATATTTCCATCTTCATCCACTTCATTAGTAGTCATAGGCCGGCTACTGATGGTACCATTATAACCTATTGTGCAAAACATACAAAATTGTATGTCCTCGGCCATTTTCTTTAATTTATCGAAAGCAGCTTCGTGTCTTAACGTTTTTTCCATAAAATTTGTTTTTTGATTTGATCCAGTCAAAACCAATTTTATGCCTCAATCTGTTTTACCATTATCCAGTGAACGATGGTAAGTCCTCAACGAATTAATTGCGAAAAATATTCCCACTACAATCAGGATTGCTCCCAGAATAAAGGGGGCACCCGGAAAATACACAGGGGTTTGGGGCCCTGTAAAAAAAGCAAATAAATAGTTCATCATTAAAGGGCCAATGATGGAGGTGAGGCTAATGAGACTTGTTAAAGAACCCTGCAATTCTCCTTGTTCATTTGCAGGAACTTGATTGGAGATGACACTTTGAAGCGCAGGGCCACAAACTCCTCCTAAGCAATAGGGAATCAAAAATACCAGCATCATCCAACCCGATGTGGCCGCTGCAAAAAGAATAAGACCAATGGCATATAAAATTAAACCTGCATAAATTGAATTTTTTTCGCCCAGTAAAGGAATTATTTTCCTGATGAGTCCTCCCTGAACAATGGCAATCAACAATCCTACAATGCCCAGTGATATTCCTACCATTCGCCCATCCCAGTTAAATTTTAACATGGTATAAAAACTCCAGTTGGATTGTACCGCATGTGCAGCAATATAAAGCAGTATCATAGTAATTACCAGTCCGTTTATAATGGGATAACGCTTCAGATTTTTTAATGTTTTAAACGGGTTGGTCCTTGACCATTCCAATAGGCGGCGTGATGATGAAGGTAAGGACTCTGGCAAAATAAAATAACCATACAAAAAATTAAGTAATGAGAATACAGCAGCAACTATAAATGGGGCGCGGGTACCCCATGGACTGCACAATCCACCTATAACTGGTCCGATGATGAAACCAACACCAAAAGCGACCCCTATCAATCCAAAATTTTGTGCTTTTTTTTCCGGTTCACTGATGTCGGAAATATATGCTGTAGCAGTTGTAAAGCTGGCACCACTTATTCCGGCTAGAACACGGCCAACAAATAACCATGCAATAGAGGGGGCAACTGCCTGAAAAATATAATCCAATCCGAGTCCAAGTAATGATAATAGTAAAATGGGCCTTCTTCCATACCGATCACTCAACGCTCCTAATAATGGAGAGAAAAGAAACTGCATCACTGCATAGGAAAATATTAAAAGTCCATTGTAAAAGGAGGCCGTGCTTAAACCTTCTCCTGTTAGTTCTTCTATTAAATCGGGCATTACCGGAATAATAATTCCTATTCCTATTACATCTATCAGGATCGTAATAAAAATAAATGTGATCGCATTTGTTCGTTTAACTGTCATCCTCTTTTAAATATGTGCAAAAATAAGAAATAGGTTCATGGCGGGTACAATAGTAAGCATACTTTAATAAACAGATTGCTATTTTTTATAGCATTGTTACTGGGCTACAGGATGTACCTTTGTGAAGGAGGAAAAATGAACGAACGTATCCGGGAAAAGTTAACCATATTGGCTGATGCAGCCAAATATGATGTTTCATGTGCTTCCAGCGGAAGTGATAGAAAAAACAGCAATAAAGGAATCGGAGATTCAACGGGGATGGGAATTTGCCATTCTTATACCGAAGACGGACGTTGTGTATCCCTTTTAAAAATTCTACTCACCAATGTCTGCATTTTTGATTGCGCTTATTGTGTTTCAAAAAAAAGCAATGATATCAAAAGAGCAGCATTTACTGTTCAGGAGGTAGTTGATCTTACCATTAATTTTTACAGACGTAATTATATAGAAGGGTTATTTTTGAGTTCAGGCATTTTTAAAGATGCAGATACTACGATGGAACGCCTTGTATTGGTTGCAAAAAAATTAAGAAAGGAAGAAAATTACAATGGATATATCCATTTAAAAACAATTCCGGGTGCCAGTGATGAGCTAATGAAGGAGGCGGGGTTATATGCCGACCGGTTAAGTATAAACATGGAACTTCCCACTGAAAATGGGCTAAAATTGCTGGCCCCTGAAAAAGATCATAAAGATATGATAAAGCCTATGCAATTTATTAAATCCGGTATCAATCAATATGAAGAAGAAAAAAGGACCTTGATAACCACTCCTAAATTTGCTCCTGCCGGACAAAGCACGCAAATGATTATTGGCGCCACCAATGAAACAGATCTTCAAATCATCCAAACAGCAGATCAACTATACCGTGGTTTTTCTTTAAAAAGAGTATATTATTCAGGATATGTCCCCGTACTATCCGATAGTCGCTTGCCTTCTTTGGAAAGTGCCGTTCCCATGCTTAGAGAAAACAGGTTGTATCAGGCTGATTGGCTGATGCGTTTTTATGGATTCAAAGCATACGAAATTGTAGATACCGTACAACCCAATCTTGATCTGGAAATAGATCCTAAACTTTCATGGGCCTTGCGTAATTTACATATTTTCCCTGTCGATATCAACAAAGCGGACATTCAGTTTATTTTAAGGGTTCCGGGTATTGGATTACACTCAGCAAGAAAAATTGTTGCCGCCAGAAAATTTGCAAATTTGAACTGGGAAGGATTAAAAAAAATCGGGATCGCCATTAATAGGGCTAAATATTTTATCTTCTGCAAAAATGTTTCTTTAGAAAAAAAAGAACACACTGCCGAAAGAATACGGCAATTCATTATTAGCAGCTCCAGAACAAAGTATCAAACCCTACAACCACTTCAGCAAAGGTTGTTTTAAAATGAAATTTATACTTTATAATAATACATTTGAAGGTTTTCTATCGGCAGTATTCGATGTGTATGAACTTAAACTGGCTAAGGTGCACATTCGAAAACAAGGCATTTCTGTTCCCGAGCTTTTTGAATCCCCTTTACACAGTACTCCAGAGGAAGAAAAAACAAAACGTGTGCTGATCAAATTAAAAAAACTGGTAGGAGAGGAGGGAATCAGTAAATTATGGAAGTCTTGGCTTACAGAAGAAGACGATGTGGAAGATTGCCTGCTAGGTACAATTCAATACGCGATTTCCAAAAAAGCTGATGTACTGTCGGATTTTGGTAATTATCACGTTCTTCAATTGAATCAACAGTTAAAAAAAATAAACCGGGAAAAGCATCGGATGGAAGCCTTTGTACGGTTCCAATTGACAAAAGACCTGCTCTATTACGCAGTGATTGAACCCGATTTTAATGTATTACCCTTATTAATAAAACATTTTCAGAGCAGGTATGCTGATCAGCGCTGGCTTATTTTTGATGTAAGCCGTAAATACGGGATTTATTATGATCTTTTTAACACCGAATTTATAACGATGAAAGAAGATAAAAAGCT
>CAZMRM010000108.1:6089-10544 GCA_964568515.1 uncultured Chitinophaga sp.
AAAGCTATTGCATCACCAGCCTGATTTATTTCAGAAAAATGAAGAATTGTATCAGGCGTTGTGGAAGGATTATTTTGCAAGTACCAATATTCGATCAAGAAAAAACAATAAACTTCATTTGCAACATGTTCCTCGCAGATATTGGAAATATCTAACAGAAAAAGACCGGTGATCTGGAAAAAGAATCAGATATTATCAAAGCCCTAAAACACTTTTTAACCGTGCATAGCTGTTCCTGCTTATTGGTATTCGTGTGTTATTTTTTAAAATGGCGATATAGCTGTTTTTCTCCAAAGCTTCAATCTTCGTAAGCTGATTTAAGTTAATGATAAATGAGCGATGAACACGTACAAATGTATTTTCATCCAGCACCTGCTCGTAATAATTCATTGTTTTCTTTTTCAGAAAGTACGTATCCTTTACAAAAATCTTTACATAATCATCATATGCTTCTATGAAGTAGACTTCTTCAACCGGAATGATTCGAATATCACTTCCTTTTTTTACCACAATTCTGTTTCTTTCTTCCGGTTGTTTCACCGTATTTTCTATGAATTGCTGCAGATTTTCTTTGTTGACTGCGGATGTTTTAGCGCCCCACTTTTCCAGTGCCTGGTCAAAGCGCTCTTTGCTAAAAGGTTTTAAAAGATAATCAATGGCATTTGCTTCAAATGCTCTTATGGCATATTCATCAAATGCTGTTGTGAAAATTACAGAAGGTGGAGTGGGTAATAATTCCAACATTTCAAAACCATTAATTTTTGGCATTTGTATGTCAAGAAAAATTAATGAAGGTTGATGCTGCGTAATCGCTTTCATACCTTCGAATCCGTCATTACATTCCGCTACAATTTCAATAGTTTTTATGTCCTGCAAATATTCTGTCACAATAAGACGGGCCAATGGTTCATCGTCAATGATCACTACTTTATTCATTTGATGGGGATTTTTAAAGTGGTTGTAAAAATGGATTCGTTTTTTTGAGTTGAAAGCAGATCCTGTCTTGCAAACAAAAGATAAAGGCGCCTTTGAATGGAGCCTAGACCGAAACCAGTACCTGATTTAGAAGAAGATGAGTTCTCATCAAACGGGTTTTTTATTTCAATAAGTAAATGATCTGTTTGCTGCACCGAAGAAACGGTGATTTTTGTTTCTCCTATCGTATCATACAAACCAAATTTAATTGCATTTTCAACAATGGGTTGTAAAATCAATGCGGGTAATAATACTTTTAAACTATCTTCTGAAGTATGAAATTCAACACTCAAACGATGACCAAATCTTACTTTTTCATTATCCAGGTATAATTTCAGATGTTCCAGTTCTTCTTTTAAAGTCACCAACTGATCCTCTTTTTTGAGTGTTCCTCTTAAAAAATCGGAAAGCTGTTGTACCATCTTTCGTGCTTCCTGTGGCTGGGAAACAACAAGGGCACTAATGGAGTTAAGGCTGTTGAACAGGAAATGAGGTTGTAACTGTTGTCTTAATTTAATCAGCTCGGCTTCTTTTAATAATTCTTCACCGGCAATCTTTCGTTTCAACGTTTCTTTTTGCTCAATTAAATTGTTCCACATCCAGTTTAACAGAATGATAAAATAGATGACCAGCAAAGAAAAAATAAAACGAACCGGTCCGGCGTTTTCTAAAAAATGAAGGTAATTGAAATCGTTTGAGAATAATAGGCTCAATACTTTATTAATAGACCAGCAAACCAGCATAGTGATTGCAATTCCAAAAATAAAATGATAGATCTTGTTATTTTTTCCAGGTTGATAAAACCTGTAAATGACAATGACGATATATCCTCCTGTTGCCAAAAACAGGTTAGAGATCAGGGCATCAACAATGGCCAGGTACCAGTTAAGACCCAAATGATGCAATACATCAGCTTGCACAATGGCCCAAAAGATCCACCATCCCAGATAAAGTGACAGTAGTTTAATAAATGAATATGGAAGCCTTTCACTCACGGATCAGGCAAAGGTCAAAAAATTAGTTTGAATAAGCATCGACTTTTCATGTGTATATTTTATGAAAGCATCGGCATCACTTAGCTCATGAGTGCTGCTGTAAATCTGATCACCATCCTTGTATTGTTGCAAAGGATATAAATCCGTTACATCAATAAATTTCCAGCATACCTGTTGATTCTTTTCGTTTAAAAATATTTCTTCTTCTTTTTTCCCAACAGCTTTTGCTTTTAAAAACGCGCTTTCCAGATCATTTGCTTGTATAATGCGGATTTGCTCATCAAATTGTTGTGTTTCTTTATCGTTATCAATCAATATATTGAAAACAAGTTTAGATAAATAGGTATTCATATGGGTAGTTGATTAAATAAATTAAAAACTTTTAATTTCAATTCCTCCAAAAACAGTGGTTCCTTTTAATATCAAGATTTTGGTTGCTTCGTTGGTGAGAGTGACCGGCCGGATCATTCGTTTATCTTCAATACTTGCAAATACCGCAACCAGCTCCGATTTAATTTCCCAATTGGAAGGCACTATAATTTTAGTTCCTCCAAAAACCTGGGATATCTCCAGTGTGGCTTTGTCGATCATGTCTGCTTGTGAAAGATCCAATTCCACGCCACCGCAAACGACGGTAATGTCTCCTCCTTTAAAATCTTTGGACAGGATCTTTTTTTTTATTCCTCCCATAAAAGCCACTCCATCTATAATGTCTTCAGAAACAGCATCTGAGAAAGGTTCCTGCGGATCATCTTTTTGAAAGTGGGCATTTGGGTTTGTTTGCTGTTGTTGATATTGCTGGTATTCCTGCCATTTTTTAAAACGTCGGTTGTTTCTGAAATGATGCCTGTTTCTTTTAAATCTGCCACGGGGTTTAAAAATGATAAATAAGCCGGCAAATATGATCATCAATGGCCATAACAGATGTTTAAATGAGTAATCCGGATAAATATCTGCTATTAAAAATGCTCCTCCTATCAGGATAAGAAAAAGCCAGGCAACACTTTTAAATCGGTGCTTAAGTCCTACCAATAACCCTAACGCAATAAGGGCTGTCTTCCAGGAAAATAACCAGTAAGGAATATCGGCACCCAGTTCACGGGCTAATAAAAGAGAGCCCGCAATAACAACCAGTATACCTCCTATAATTTTTCCCCGTTTATGATCTTTCTCATATTGGTAACAAAGATTTTCGTGCTGATTTTCTTTTTGAGTTTCCATGTTCAATGAATTTTTTATCAAAATTAGAACAGGATCTGTCAGTGTACAACAGTAATTAGGTAAGCTTTGATAAAAAGTCGGTGAATGGTACTCTGGAAAGGGGAGACAAAAAAAGCATGCCTGGAGGCATGCTTTTTCATCTAAAATATATATGTATAATTAGATTACCTTCACTTTGGTTGCATTCAGACCTTTGGGTCCGCTTTCAACTTCAAACTCCACTTTATCGTTTTCACGAATTTGGCCGCTTAAAGCAGATGAGTGAACAAAGATGTCTTTTTCGCCAGAGTCTGGCTTAATGAATCCAAATCCTTTAGTTTCATTAAAAAATTTTACAGTACCTTTTTGCATGTTATTAGTGTATTAATTTAACTAAAAGTAATTACAATTTTTTAAATTGCAAATTTTCGTCAAAAAATATTCACAGCATGCATTATTTGGTTATACCCCTACGGCACTTTCGAGCATATATTTAAAGCTGCGTAAGTCTTCCCGTATTATATTTTCAAAGGTATCATTAAAATAGGAGGCTATTTTTGAGCCTACGGCCCCAGCCGGCGGGCGGTAAGAAATGGTTGCCTGAATTTCGGTACCAAATCCTACAGGCGCATCCCTGAAAATAACCTCTCCCGCATTATCTACAACAGCATCCCAGACAGAGCGCCATGCAAGAAACTCTCCTTCTTTTTCCTGTGTTATTTCAGCATCCCATTCAATGGTAGCACCCAATGCTTTAGGAATATAGACTTCCCAATGTGAACGCTTTTTGTCTAATTGATCTACCTTTTTCAGGTGTTTCATAAAACGGGGCAGGTTTTCCAGTTTTCTCCAGGCATCGTATACCTCCTTTTTTGAACGATTGATAACCATGGTTTCGCTGATTATCAATGGGTCAAGTACTCTTTCATTTGAATCTTTTCCGGCTTTTTGAGAAAGGGCACCATATCCGCTGGCACCTCTGTTAACCAAAAATAATCCTGCTGCTGCACCTATTACTCCAAGTGGTTTTAACCGGATGGCCTTTCCAAAGCCTAACGTAAATAATAATAAACCTGTAGCTACAGAAGCAATACGCTCCTTATCTTCCAGGTTAATTCTGCTAGAACCTGTTATAGGAGGTTCCTGATAATGATTTTTCATAGTTCTCGATTTTGATTTTCCTATTTTTTTCAAAATCTGTGCTAGTATCCTTATTGCTTATAAAGCTATAATATCAAGGAAAAGGATTTTTCGCACCAGGACATGGTTGTAGAACTCCACGAAA
>CAZMRM010000109.1:0-4292 GCA_964568515.1 uncultured Chitinophaga sp.
TTGTTCTTTTTTAGGTTCCGGAACAATTACCGTTTCTTCTACAGATTTTTCCCTGTTCGTCACCACTTCAGGGGTAATTGGTGTTTTTGTTTCTGTAACAGACGTATTCTCTTTTTTTGTTTCGTTTGTTTTATTGATCAGCTCTTTATCTAAAGTAGGTTTGGATTGTTCGCTTCCGTCTTTTTTAGCAGCAACAGAGGGCACGGTAATATCAGTTACAGCCAAAGGTTTAACGACTAACTTTGGATTGTTCTTTTTATAAATCGCTAATGAATTACTTTGTTTTTGAAGCGCAAGCTGTTCATTTCTGACGGCATCTTCCAACGCTGCTTGCTTCGCATAATACGTTTCAAATGATGCAGCGGCTTTTCTTGAATTTTGAGCCTTATCGTAATACATTTTTGCTTCATCATTCATCAGTTCCGCGACAGAAAGCTGATCGGCAGCACCCACGCTGGAATTCACATACTGGCTCACAGCATGCTGGTTATTTTTATATTCCGAAATATTTGCGGTACCTACAAGTTGTGCAGCTTCTATTTTCTTCTTTTCAGCGATGATAGTTAATTCATCGGCCTTTGCATACAATGCATTTTTTTCTATCGGATCGTTTTGCAAGGCGGCCTGTTCTTTTATCTTTTTGGATTCGATGAACATATCTTCGGCTTCCTTATCAATGGCAGAAGCTTTTTGCAAACTGTTTTTTGCTATTGTATTCGTATATGAAAATGTTTCCTGTTTTACATTAATCACATTTTTAACAGCCTG
The DNA here is from genome assembly GCA_964568515.1 of uncultured Chitinophaga sp. GTDB lineage: Bacteria > Bacteroidota > Bacteroidia > 2-12-FULL-35-15 > 2-12-FULL-35-15 > 2-12-FULL-35-15. The sequence continues at coordinate 769 of CAZMRM010000109.1, forward strand.
GGTGGTCTCTTTAGTTGTTTCTTCCGGTTTATTTGTTATTCCCTGATTGATAGTATCAGGAGTTTTTGCAATTGCAACAATTTTTGCATTGGAATCATCAGCAACCTTTTGCTTTTCAGTGATGGTTTTCTGCAACAGAGCAATTTCATTATTCAGTTCCTGCTGTTTAGCCGGATTTGTCTCTGCTTGTAAATCCGACTTCTTAACGTTTACAACGAGCATCACCGAATTCATGTAATTGGTGGCTGCTTTAAATTTTCTATTTTCCTTTTCTTCCGGAGTAGGTGCATTCTCTGCATTTGTAATTTCTTGTTGGTATACTTGTTCAAATGCTTCAACCTGTTTGTCTGCAGCTGTTTTTGCAATATTAATTTCTGATATTTCTGTTTTATCCGGTTGGTCGGTTTTAACAGGGTTGGTCAATGATTTATCGACTGTTTCCTGATTTTTATTTATAACCAATTGTTGTTCTGCTTTTATTCCTTCAATAGCAGCCAAAGTAGCTGTTTGAGCCTGTCTGGTATCATTCAGTTTTTTTTCAAGTGCGGTGATGGTTGCTGTTATTGCATTTTTTTTCTCCTCCTTTTTTTCTATCGACAGTTCTTGTTTTTTATCATCAAGCGCCTTCAGCAGGGTTTGGTTCCAGTTTTCGTATACCTCTGCTTTCTTTGTTTCTCTCTCCAGTTGATCGGTAATGGTTTCTGCTGCGGCCAATGTTTCTTCATAGGATTTATCTGAAGCCTGAATGGAAGCATCTGTCACAGATGTTTGAATTGTTTTTTCTGTCGGAGATGTATTGTCACTAATCGCCGTATTGTCAGTAACATTAGGAATTTCCGTTCCTGTCTGTTCATTTTTGGTCAATGTATCATCGGTTGCATTGTCTTTAACAACCGCTTGTTCCGTAATGGTTTGTTCCTTCGTTACCGCAGGTGTTTCTGTTTTTACAACCACTGGTTTATCCGTTGCAGCAGGTTTTGTATTGGTTGGAGGGATGGTGGTATTTTTTGTTTTTGAATCTTTTACAATAGGCGTTTCTTTTGATGTTTCTGAGGATTTAACGTTTGCAGTAGTTTCTTCCGCGTTATCTGTAGCAATTGGTTTAATAGAAGCAAGTGCGTTATCGGAGTTTTTCAATGTATTTACCTGCTGTTCAAGTTTTGTTTTATCAATAGCTGCAGCTGTTGCATTGACACCATCATTATTACCCGTTTTGGATTTATCAACAACACTGTTAAAAATCTCTATCTGATTATTGATGCCGTTATATTCTTTCTGTAGCTGATTGACTTTAATTTCATTGGACTCTAGCTCTTTCTTTCCCAAAACAATATCGTCCTTCAATCCTTGTATTTGATCGGCCATCCCTTGCCTGATATTGTCATTTTTTTCTTTCGCCATATCTGCTTCCGTCGAAGCAATTGCTGTTTCATTATCGGTAATTTCCTGTTTGATATCGGTAGAAGTTTGTATAGCCTTATCCAGTTCCTTTTTCTTGTTTTCAGCATCTAATCTTAAACTATTGGAGATGGTGGCACTTGCATCATTTTTTTGAGTAATGGCCTCTAACTTCTTTTGTTGTTCCTCGAGTTTAGCCAATGCATCGCTTGAACTTTTAGATTTTACTGCTGCTTCCAGATCTTTTGCATACTGAAGTGAAAGATCAGCCTCTTTTTGTTTAGCATCCGCTTTTAGTTCAAGTGCCTTTGCTACATTATAACTGGTTACTGTTAACTGATTTAAATCTGCAAGATCTTTATTTGCAATATTTGCCTGCTCCGTTGCTTGCTGTTTTTTTGCCGGATCAGTCATCTGTGCCGCACTGGATGATAATTGAGCGACTTCACGTGCTTTGTTTTGTGCCTGTTCGTTTTTTTCATTTGCAATCACAAGTGCTATGGAAGCCTGATCATTTATTTCTTTTGCTTCTCTCTCTGCTTCTTTTGCATCATTGTAAGCAATCTTTATAATTTCATCATTTGATAAATTGGCTGGTTTATTTGTTATTTTAGCAGGGTTTGTAGCATCAATACCTGTTTCATCACCGGTTGTCTTATTATTTTTTTCCTGTGTCATTTCATTGACATTCACTTCCATTTTTGATTTTTCCTTGATAAGATTTATAGCTGTCAAATAATCTTCATCACTGCCACCTTCTGTAAAATTGTTTTTCACATTCAGTTTACCGGTGGCCGGTTCAAAACTGATTTCTTGCTTTAAAGCCGTGGCCGAATTCTGAGACGGAATGGTAATTACTTCAGATTGGGTCGGGAAGCCGGGTGCCTCTACCGTATACATGACCTTGCTACCACTTGGAAGCGTCATTGAAAAATCACCGGTCTCCGGTTTTGTATTAAAAATTCCAATGATTACATTCGTTTCCAGATCTTTGACAGTGATTTTCATATTCATGTCCTGATCGGTTGCTGTTTTTAAAATTCTTCCATTAACTGCAACCACATCTGTTGGTTTACGCTCCACATTGATATGATAAACTGCTGTTTTACCGGTTGCACTGGATCTGGCGGATGAAAAATAGGCTTCTTTTTCATCTGCATTCGTTATATACAAGATATCATCATCTGGTGAATTGATAGGAAAATCGAGGTTTACAGGTTTGCTCCAGGTATTGGTATATTCATTTAAAGTGGATTTGAAAATATCATATCCCCCCATGGAATTATGTCCTTTTGAGCAAAAATACAATACCTTGCCATTGGGATGCAGAAAAGGATAGTCTTCATCATATTCAGTATTTACCGGATATCCTAATGTTTGCGGTTTACTTAGTTCCCCATTGGGAAGTTTACGAACCAGGTAAATATCTTTTCCATGGCTTAGATCATCTCCGTAGCTTGCAAAATAAATTTGATTGTTATCGGATGAAAAATAAATAATGGATGTTTCTTTTTTCTTTTTATCGAGGGGTGTTTTAAATGTTTCTTCATCAGGTTTTGCCAGGAGTTTTCCGCCTATTGCAGAGATATCATACGAACGGTAAAAGTCGGTACGGCTCATTTCCTTCTTATCAATAACCATCAGATCAGAAATGTTTCGCAACAGGCGTTTACCGTTTCTGCACATTTCAATTTGACGGGTTACCTGCAATTTTTCAGCTTTGGCCCCGGAAGCCACTTTTTGATACGCCTGATATTGCTTGATGGCATCATCAAAACGATAATTGAGATGATAAGCCTTTGCCAGATAAAAGAAAACTTCTTTGTCAACATCGGCTGATTTAACTGCCAGTTCCAGAAAAGGAATGGGTTTTTCCTTGTCATCACTGGTGTACAACATACAAACACCCAGCCGGTAGTTAATGTTGGGATCTTTATTATAGATACTGGCTAATTGGGCATATAAGGGGTAAGCTTCTTCGAATTTGTCATCGTCAAACAATTTTGCTGCTTGTTCTTTTAACTCTGCCTCAGAGCCAAAATTCTGAGCGATTAGACTTGAAGAGGCAAGCCCCGAAAAGATGAGGAGTAAGAAAATAAACCTTAATTGTTTTTTCATATAAAAAA
>CAZMRM010000109.1:4302-9139 GCA_964568515.1 uncultured Chitinophaga sp.
TTAAAGCGAATTAATAAATCAGCAGTTGTGCCCTAATTTATTGTTTTACAAAACATTTTGATATTAATAACCCCAACAAACAAATTTACATTTTTTTTATGACAGCTAAATATACACATCTTTCTCCTATTTAAACAAAGAAATATTTGATTTATATTCACGTTTAAAAATGCTTAAACTTATATTTGCAACATGATTATGAAGTCCCAAAACCGTGTTTTTCTTTTTATAAGTATTCTCCTGTTTCTTGCCTGCAAAAAAGATAAGTTTCTTACAGATGCTTCCTCAAAGCTGAGGTTTTCTACAGATACTGTTTTATTCGATACCGTTTTTCGCTATGCAGGTTCCACCACTAAACAATTCAGAATTTATAATCCACACAAACAACCGATCTCCATCTCCTCTATTTATCTGGCAGGCGGCACTTCTTCTCCATTCAAAATAAATATTGATGGTATATCGGCCTATAATTTTTCTAATGTTGAAGTGCTTGCCAATGACAGCTTGTATGTGTTTGTCCAGGTAACCGTTAACCCCTCACAAAGCGCCCCGCTATTGATCAAAGACTCTGTTGTATTTGAAACCAATGGCAATATCCAGGATGTTAAATTAACTGCCATTGGGCAGGATGTATATTTACATAAACCCGATCATTTTCCAACCAACGGCTTACCACCTTATTCCATTACCGGCAGAGAAGGTGTGGATACTACCTTACCCAATGATAAACCCCATTTATTTTTTGGTTACACAGTCATTGACTCCGACTGTAAGTTAACACTAAAAGCCGGAACACGACTGCATTTCAACAATAAAGCAGTGCTATGGGTTTATGACAAAGCAAGTCTGATTGTGGAAGGAGCTTACAAAAATGAAGTAGTATTTCAAGGTGCAAGACTAGAGGAAGGTTACAAAGAAATGCCCGGACAATGGGGGAAAATATGGTTTTCAAAAGGCAGTCTTAACAATGTTATTGACTGGGCAATCATTAAAAATGGTTCAATCGGAATACAAGCTGATTCCGTATCTACTCCTGTTGCACCTACTGTAAAAATAAGTAATACAAGTATAAGAAACATGCAAGCAGCAGCCATTTATGGTCAGGGAGCACGTATTTGGGGCAGTAATTGTGTTTTCGCAAATTGCGGGCAGTACGTTGCCGCATTAACAATTGGAGGCAGTTACAAGTTTGAACACTGCACATTTTCCAATGCCTGGAAAGAATCATCCAGAACCACCCCTTTATTGGCTCTGAATAACTATTATGTAAGCAGTAACAATTTATATGTGATCAGAAATTTGGACAGTGCTTATTTTGGAAATTGTATTTTATACGGTGATCTGGAAGAAGAAATCGGAATGGATTCATCCCTTTATGGCGGTAAATTCTCTTATAAATTTGATCATTGCATTCTTAAAACCGCACGTGTTATTTCTAATGCAGCTTATTATAAAAACATAGATAAAAACGGGAACCCTTCTTTTAAAGATGAGGATAAAAAGGACTTTCGTTTAAATCCAACCTCAGCAGCAATTGATAAAGGTTATATAAATTTGATTGGTACCGATCTGGATAATAAGGCAAGACCTAATCCATCCACTGCCATTCCTGATTTAGGAGCCTATGAATTTTATCCATAAAGGAGAGATAAATCAGAATAATTGGAATTACAGCACTAGTACATGAACCGGGTGCTATTTCTTTTTACTCTTCTGTATTTACCAAATGATGTTTTGAATTGTAACATAAACTCAAAGGCACCGATTGTTTTTGAAGCAGGAGTAAGTTTTGAAATATTCACATCATATGCCAGGGCAAGTGCTAAATTACCATAATCAAATCTGAACGTTACATACGCCGCATCACGTAAACGATAAAACCCTCCTATATAAATGGCCTTATAACTTTGATGGTTTGTATAACGTGACGACTCTTGCAATACGTAACGGATATTTGCTCCTCCATTGATCAATAAGGAGCTCCCTTGCATCGATGCCATGATGCTTGGTAGGATTGTGGTGTTGCTTCTTCTGCTTAATAAGTAAGCCATGTTCCATTGAACACCCATTTTCGGAAGCAGTTTATCAATTCCTCCATTTACTGATACATTTGGAGAAGTAAAATGATGATAGGAAAATCCGAGTGAACTCCTGAATAAATAATTGGAATTAAAGTTCCAAACAAGCCCGGCCGACATATCTACATACCCCGTTCCTCCTCCGCCGTATGATTCATTATATCCATATCCCGGAACATAACTTCCAATGTTTGGGTTGTATTGCGAATCCCAGGTAAGATCCTTTAAATTTGCAGTCACCATCGAGTATCCCACCTGATAACCCACCGTAATATCATTATCCTGGCGTCCGCCCAAATATTTTGTAAACGACACCGATCCATTAAAGGAATTGGTTATATAGTTTATAATCCCTTGTGCATCATTGTTGGCATTTATTCCTACCGAAAAAAAATCGTCATTGTGCATTCTTTTTTTGAAAAGTGGCGCATCTACCCCTAGCGAAAATGTTTTATATGCTTTTGTAACAGTAAACCATTGCATCCGGTACATGGTATAGGCACGTAAATCCCCGTTAAATAAACCTGTATTGGCAGGGTTTGTAGTAAGAGGACTGTTGTAAAATTGAGAATAGTGAAAATCCTGAGCCAGCAAGAATCCATTACTGATGATGCAACAAACAATTAAAATAATTTTTTTAAAATTTCTTGTCATTCTATTTAATTTGCAATGATCTTTCTTACTTCTATTATTTTAAAAGTGTAATATTTCCATTTTCTTTTACCACTTCACCGTCACAATAATAAACTTCCAGTTTATAAATGAAAACGTTATCATTCATTGGAACACCGAATAATTTACCATCCCAGCCACTTTCAAGCTCATGGGTTTCGAATACTTTTTCGCCAATACGATCAAAAATCATCAACGAAATATGGTCAATCCCTCTTCCATGTACCTGCACTACATCATTGATTCCGTCATCATTTGGAGAAAAGCCGGTCGGAATAAAATAAGAGTTGGTTTTGATAACTGTAATTAAAATGGTATCTCTTCCTATACAGCCTTTTGGACTGGTGTACGTAATATAATAGGCTTGTGTAGTTGGTGGTGTAACTGTTGTAACCGGGCAAGACTGACAATCGATACTGCCATCTCCACCACCACCCACAGTTGACCAATTATAAGTACCATCTGTTGGATCTGCAAATAACTGCGTGGATTCACAAGAAAAAATCTGGGTTACCGGACTTGTCGCATTTACTGTCACAGGCAGGCCGACAATGACTGTTGCATAAGCTGTATCCGCACAATCACCATTAAAGCCATAAACCGTATAATTCATATCACTCATTGGATTAACAAAAACAGAATCCGTTGATTGATTTAATGCCGGCCAAAAATAAGTGGTTGCACCGGTTGCCACCAAAACCGCAGTACCTCCCTGGCAAATTGTAGGGTTATTCACTACCACATTGGGACGTTGATCAATCGTCACCAATACACTCGCCGTATCTATGCATCCATTGAGTATTCCAACCACTTTGACCGTTGTAGAAAAAGGTGGTTTCAGGGTAATGGTATCCGTATTATTATTGGGAGGTGTTAACCAGTAATAGGTGGTAGCACCTGTAGCTGTTAAAAAAACGGATTTTCCCTGACACACTGATTTTGGGGTTTCTACTTTTACGTCGGGACTGGGTTTTACTGTAACTGTCGCTATTGCTTCATCCTTGCAGGCACCAGCTGTTCCTGTCACCGTATACGTTGTTGTAACAGCAGGTCTGACCGTGATCGATTTCGTTTTTTCACCTGTGCTCCATAAATAGGTAAGCCCGCCATTTGCTGTAAGAATGGTATCTTGTCCGGCACAAATCGTTGCCGAATTTACCGTTATGGTTATTGTTGGAAATACTTTTACATACCCCGTGTCTTTTATAGTACAGTTCCCTTTAGTAACGGTAACAACGTAAAAAGTATCTTTTACCGGACTTACAATAATGGAATCCAGTGTTGAACCTGTATTCCATACATATTGTGTTCCTCCGGTTGCTTTTATAACAGCTGTCAGTCCCACACAGGTGGTATCATTCGTAACAGTTACGTTCAATGGAGGCTGTACCTTAATTTTAACCGTATTGGTATCGATGCAACCGGCTTTTGTCCCTAAAACGGCAATGGTTGTGTCTTTTATGATAGTAATCGAAATTGAATCGGCTGTGGTTGGTACAGGATTTTTTATATCCGTTGTCCATTGATAGTTACCAGGATCCCCTCCATTGGCTTTTAAGGTAATGACCTGTCCATAGCAAACAGAGTCGGGTCTTGGTGTTATTACTACCGTAATGGGTGTTCCAATGGTAAGATTCACGCCATTATCGGTTCCGATAAGCGCGGGATCAGAACTTTTCACACGTATGCGGTATGCTGTTCCGAAAGGTGTATTGCAAGGGATCAAAGCATTGATGGTACCTGTGTTTGCCACACTGCTCAGGGTACCAATCGGTACAGGATTGGCAAAACTTCCTGTAGCATCCGATAATTCTGCAGTATAAATATTACCTGCATTAAATATGTGTATGTAGCACGTCAAAAAGTGTAAATAAACAAAAAATCGTAATATTGTTATGCATATCTATGATTTTTTTCGTTCCCAAATTAATTATTGATATAAAATCCACCACAACAATTAAAAATAAACCGTAGTAATGTTAGAATTAGCTGACCCTGTCATCATAATTTAGACAGAACTTTGAACCGAAGGGGAGGAATAAATCGACAAAATAGATCATAACCTTTATATATTCTTACATCCATGG
>CAZMRM010000109.1:9149-10535 GCA_964568515.1 uncultured Chitinophaga sp.
CCTGCACTGGTGAAAGGTATCTGAACCACAGAACAGGCACAAAATGCCAAGCCGGGAATGGTACCTGTTGTGATACCGGAAGAGGTCGACAAATGAACGCTATCCACGGCAAATGCAGGATCAAACCCGGTAGTTGAGCTATTTTGCCAGTGAAAACCTACTTTTAAAGTTGATTTATTGTTTGCATCTGCCGGAAGGTTCATGTCAAAAAGCCTCCACATTGCTTTACTACCGGTACAGGAATAAGATGTCAGATTGGATTGCAGTATTTTCCAGGTGGCACCATCATCAACGCTATATTCCAGGTCACAGTGATCGGTATGTGGGCCGGCAGCAGCACTGTCACCAGCACAAATATAATAGAATTTTAAATTTATACCTGTTTTACCGGAGCAATCAATTGTAGGAGATTCAGCGCGTTTATCAGTTTTGCCAGCAGCACCTTTTGTATAGATAGCTCCGTTATCAATACCAGGGCCTGTATTGGCGCTAATGTGTAATGTACTGTTATTTTTTGTACAAGGGCTGCCCTGACAATCACCTGATTTACCTTCTTCCTGGCAACTGATGAACCAATCATTGGCATCCGCACCTTCCGCACTCAAAGTATTTACTTTCCAAACTTTTCCTTGCGGGTTAGTATAGGTATCGGGCTTGCATTTGGAGGTACAGCCGTTATTAAAACCTTCTGACCAGAAAACCTGTGCTTTTACTGTATTCAAAAAAACAGATAAAAACAAGAATGAGATTACGCTTGATTTTATCATTTAATCCCGTTTAAAAATAATTTCATGCAATTTCGATTTTCATCCCAACTTAATAGACAACAAGATACAAAATTAAAATTTTTAAGCTACCCTGTACTAATAATTTAATATAAACAAATGGAGCACTGACACTTACTTATAAGAATAAAAAAATCAATGTATTATTAATGTAAGATCCGTGATGAGTTTCAGCACAAATTCAAGCTGCTGCTCTTTGTTCAGATCGGTATTATCCAAAACAATAGCATCGGAGGCTTGTGTCAGTGGGTTTTCTTTCCGATGGGTATCTTCATGATCCCGCTGCAATAAATTGGTTTTCACATCATTAAACGACACATACTGTCCTTTGGAACTCAACTCGTCACACCTGCGTTGTGTTCTGACATCCGTATCAGCTATCATAAAGAGTTTCAGCTCTGCATTGGGAAATACATTGGTACCAATATCCCTTCCATCCATCACAATGCCTTTATTTTTGCCCAGTTCTCTTTGGATAGCAATCATCTTTACACGTACGTCATGAATAGCACTGATTTTACTTACATTTTCAGAAACAATCATCATACGCAGTTCCTTTTCCACGTTCTCTCCGTTCAAAAAAGTATCTGATGATTTTGTA
>CAZMRM010000110.1:0-10517 GCA_964568515.1 uncultured Chitinophaga sp.
AGAAAAAGAGATAAATAGTATTGCTTGGTATAAAGTTCCCGATACTCACCTAAAAAAATAAGAGAAAGGGATGGCATTGTTGTTGTCCCTTTTTTTGTCTTTTTATACCACTGGATAAATAAATCCTGCCATTTAAGAAATGGTAAATTTCTAAAGGACGATTCGGAGTAAGTTTATAAGATTATTTTTTATTCCTTATAACTAAAAGTTTCACTGTAGTAAGTGTTTTTACGATTGAAAAGATTTGATTTGCCTGAAACGAGAATAACCTTTTAAATCAATATAGAGTAAAAGTTTGAACTTAACCATTAAATAAAGAAGCATGAAAGCAAAAAGCTACTTGTTATCGAGTTTGTTTTTATTTGGAGGAATTATAACCACATATGCACAATGTGCCATATCTGCCGGTAATGATTCCTCAGTTGTATGTGGAGATTCTGTGCGTATTACTGCGGAACCTAATTGGAGCGTGGGTTTAGATAATGTGCCCGAGAACCTGCATTCTGTTTTTTTTACAGATGACCTTAACGGATACTCGGTTGGAGAGAATGGCAGCATCCGGAAAACAACGGATGGAGGAAATACATGGGGTAGTCAGACCTCACCGGTTTCAGGTTCCTTACGTTCTCTTTTTTTTGTGAACGCAACGAATGGAGTAGCAGTTGGTGATGGAGGCAAAATAATTAACACAAATGATGGCGGTTCTATTTGGGCGGAGCAAATAAGCGGTACGAGCGAAGACTTAAAAGCTATTTATGGTACAGATCTGAATACGAGGATCGTTGTGGGATCAGCCGGTACTATTTTAAAAACAATAGATGGAGGCGTTACCTGGACTGCAAAGATAAGTCCGTTATCTACCGACTTAATTTCTGTCTTCTTTTCCGGCGCTAATACCGGCTACATTTCTGATGGTACAAACGTTCTTAAAACTATGGATGCAGGTGATACCTGGGCAATTATTTCTTCTGCCGGCGGCGGTAAATTGCATTTTACAGATAATGATACCGGTTACAGTGCTGGAAATACAACTTTGTATAAAACAATAGATGGTGGTGCAAACTGGGACCCTGTTTTAACTTCTTCAACTGCTCTTTCAAGTATTTATTTTACAGATGCACAAACAGGGTACGCAGGAAGTGCTGATAAGATTTATAAAACAAAAAATGGTGGAATCAGTTGGACAGCCGAAGTGATTTCGGGAATGACCATTGAATCGATTTATTTTCCAACTTCTAAAATAGGATATGCTACCGGACCACTATCCGGAAATGGCAACAAAACCATTAAATACATGATACCGGATTTCTTCTCCTGGACCCCGGCAACAGGTTTAACAGATGCTAATATTTCGAATCCGTTTGCAAATCCACTGGTAACAACAGTTTATAAAATAACCACAACTTCAGGGGCCTGTACAGCAATTGACAGCGTCAAAATTACAGTTAACCCGCTAACAGTAGATGCAGGAGCAGATAAAACCCTTACTTGCGGCGGTAGTGTTCAACTGGATAATGTAACTTCCAGTTATAACGGAAATTTAACTTACTCCTGGACTCCTTCTACAGGACTCAGTGCAGCTAATATTAAGGACCCTGTTGTCACTGTGACTCAACCAACAAAATATTATCTTACTGTAACCACACCCAATGGATGTACAGCAACTGACAGCATCATGGTATTGATTTCTCCATTTATAGCAGATGCCGGAAGTGATAAAATAGTTACCTGTGGCAATTCCGTTCAGTTGGATCAGGTAACCTCCAATTATACAGGAGCTGGAAATTTAATTTATAGCTGGTTTCCTGCAACGGGTTTGAATTCAACATCCATCCCTAATCCTACTGCAACAATCAAGGAAACAACTAAATATTTCGTTACAGTAACCACACCTAATGGGTGTACCTCCATTGATAGTACGACGGTTTACGTCGGACCATTAAACGTGGATGCCGGAGTAAATAAAACATTGGTCTGTGGAGAGAATAGTACACTGTCCATTACAACAAATTATAATGGAAGCAGTGCACTTACCTATAAATGGCTACCTGTGACAGGTCTAAGTTTATCAACAATAGCCAATCCGGTTGCCAATCCTGTACAAACTACTCAATATTTCGTAACAATTACAACGCCTAATGGTTGTGTCGCAACAGATAGCGTTACGGTAACGGTTAATCCGCTTACTGTGAATGCAGGACCAGACCAGACCATTATTTGCGGCGGAAGTGCACAGTTGGGAGCAGTAACCAACTATAATGGAACCACAGCATTGAACTATTTATGGTCACCGGCAACAGGTTTGAGTTTATCAAATATTCCAAATCCGATTTCTTCAGTAGCACAAACTACAGAGACCGTAGTAAGAGTGACAGCATTTAATGGTTGTCAGGCATTTGATACCATTCATGTGATTGTTAATCCGTTAGTGGCTGAAGCTGGTCCGGATATTACATTGGTTTGTGGCGGAACAAAACAGTTGGAAGTAACATCTAATTATACAGGTACCGGAACACTTAATTATGTGTGGACCCCGGCAGCAGGTTTAAATTTGTCCAATATTGCAAAACCAATTACAAGTGTAACGAAGACAACAAAATTTTTAGCCAGTGTTAAAACTATCAATGGCTGTATTGCAACGGATAGTATTACCATATTTGTAGACCCTTTAACTGTTAATGCCGGAATTGATAAAACACATATTTGTGGTGGAAGCGTTGCATTAGACAGCGCCATTACGAATTATACCGGAACAAATCCGCTTACCTATACTTGGTTGCCTAAAACAGGGCTTAATGATCCAAGTATTCCGAATCCTGTATCCAGTGGTGTTTTAACATATACATTGACCATCTCAGCATCTTTTGGTGAATGCAAGGCAACAGACAATGTAAAAGTAAGCATAGCACCTTTAAGCAGTGAAGAAATTTGTATAGTAACGGTTGACAGTACTTCTAAGAACATCATCGGCTGGAACAGGCAAAATTTAACATTGGTGGATTCCTTTTTAATTTATCGTGAAACAACTGTCCCAGGAAACTTTGTAAGAGTTGGAAGCGTTCCAAAAAACTTAAAAATGTACAGGGACCTTACTTCAAAACCGGATGCAGGTGCAGCAAGATATAAAATTGCTGTGAAGGATAGTTGTGGAGTTGAATCTGCATTAAGTACTGTAGCTCATAAAACGATGTATCTTTCCATCAGCAAAGGAACGGGGAATTCATGGGATTTAGCATGGGATAATTACGAAGGTTTTTCAGTTACCTCTTATGCAATTTACAGAGGAACAGATCCGAAAAATTTGCAATATCTGGATGCAGTTTCAGGATCTGTCAATACCTATGTGGATAGTAACCCTCCTACTGTGGATGTTTATTACCAGTTGGAAGTTATAAACCTGACTCCCTGCAATCCTTCTATTTCAGCAGTTCGTTCTAATATTGCAACCAGTAGTCCCGTTGGAATCAATGAACTTTCAAATAAGTTAAATTTTTCTGTTTACCCGAATCCGGCAAATGATGTGGTAACCATCAATTTTGAAAATGGAATCAGCAGCAACATGACATTAACTATTTACAATTCAATTGGAGCTGCAGTTAAAATGATGACTCTAAATCAAAATCAGCAACAAATCAATGTCAGTGATTTAAGTAATGGTTTGTATATGGTAGAATTGAAATCAACGAATGGAATTTCAAAAAGAAAATTAACCATTCAGAAATAATGAACTATATATTGCAGATCATGTAATTTATAAAATCAGTTAAATATGGAAAAAGGAACAACACTTGTGTTGTTCCTTTTTTATTTTATACATCTGCTAATAGTCAAATAATCCATTTAAGTATTAAAAAATAATTAATTTTGTGCCCATATTATTAATAATCACTAATTATTTCACTCAAATGAAAACAGTTTTATTTACTTCCACCATAATACTATTATTGTCAGTTGCTTCCTGTGCACCACACGTTGATTGTGGTTTAAGCGGTAAGCCGCCTAAAGTGATATCAAAACGATACAAAGCTGCATTAACCGAAAGAGATACACTTTGCAATCAATTGCATAGAAAAAGTGCAGAGCTTGATGCAGAGAAGAAGAAATATGATGAGCTAAAATCAGCTTCCGGAAACACAGTAGCCATGCTAAGCAATGATCTTGACAAAAAACAAAAAGAACTGGCTGATAAAGAGAACGAATTAAAAGAAAGAGAAAAGAGTTTACAAAGTTTAAGTGCACGTTTGCGAGATATGGAGAACATTGTCCGTCGTCAGGACTCCGTGATGTCCCGGCTAACGAATACTGTTAAGGATGCCTTGCTGGGGTTTAATGCTGATGAGTTAACGGTAAATATGAGAGATGGAAAAGTATATGTTTCCATGTCAGATAAATTGCTTTTTAAATCAGGCAGTATTGAAGTAGAAAGCAAAGGAAAAACGGCATTGGAAAAATTAGCCGGCGTTCTAAATAAAAATTCTGATGTTGCGATTGCAATTGAAGGGCATACGGATAACGTGCCTATTAAGACAAACTTGTATGCGGATAATTGGGATTTAAGTGCAGCCCGGGCAACAAATGTGGTGCGTTTACTTACAGCATCTTACAAAATGGATCCAAAACGATTAACAGCATCCGGTAAAGGAGAATTTTTCCCGATTGCTGATAATTCAACAACAGAAGGAAAAGCCAAAAACAGAAGAACAGAAATTGTATTATCACCTAAGTTGGATGAATTGATGAAAGTCATCGCGAAATAAATCATTATTTATTTTATTACGAACAAAGGGCCATCCATGGATGACCCTTTTTATTTGAACTAAAAATAATACCTCAAAAACGTTTTTTTTATAACATTTTAGAAATGATAGGATAACATAGGTCTGCCACTTTTGTGATCATTGAAAAAACAGTTTATGAAAAAAAGAGCATTCCTTTTAATTGCAGGTATGGGTATTTTAAGTTTTGGCTATAAAACTTCTTCTGCGCAGATTTCTTTATTAAAAGACTATATCAACCACACATCGGCACCTATAGGTATATTTCAGAATATCCCCTTTCGTGAAGGAGGATTTTCTTCCTTGTACCCTGTTCCGGAAACAAATAGTAAAGAATTTTGGACCATTTCCGATCGCGGTGTAAACGTAGATGCAGCTAATGCAAATCCTGCAGCTTGTCATCCGACTTATGATAAAATATATGGTTTTCCAGGGTATGCTCCTAAGATCCATCGTATACGCATTGACGGTGATTCCATCGAAATTTTAAAAACAATTACGATGAAACGCCCGAACGGCGGAACCGCAAGTGGATTGTTAAATCCAACAGGATATGGTAGCACAGAGCTAGAAGCAGCCTCCACGGATACCGTAATGGATTGTGCCAATTTTAATTCAAAAATTGCTGCAAAGGATGAATGGGGAATTGACTCAGAAGGTATTGTCGTTGATAAACAAGGCAATTTTTGGATATGTGAAGAAGGTGGTCCTACCATTTGGAAATTAAATTCTGAGGGAATAGTGATCCAGAGATTTACACCCTATGATATTTCTTCAACAGTACCTCCTATAGATGTAGCAATTGATTCTGTATTCAAATACAGGAAAAATAACCGTGGATTTGAAGGAATAGCCATTACTCCAAACGGAAAGATCTATGCAATAATTCAAAGTCCGTTATTGTATCCAACAGTAAGTGCCGGTGAAAATACTCAAATACACAGAATTGTAGAAATAGATCCTTTGAATAATTCATCAAGGATGTTTGTGTATCTGAATGATGGTGTTATTGGTACGGGCACTGATCAGATAAGACTAAGAGACTGGAAAATTGGTGATATGGCTGCTATCAATAACAATGAGTTTCTTGTTATAGAAGCAGGTGCAAGAGGAACCTCTGATGTAAAAAAACTTTATAAAATTGATATCAGTAAAGCGACACCTGTACATTCAGGTTTATATGGTGACAGGACACTGGAGGAACTAACGGATTCCATCGGGTTGGATTCGAATAAAATACTACCTGTAAAAAAGGAATTTTTTATGGATCTCCTTGCCAACGGATGGAGCAAATCTTTGGATAAGTCGGAAGGTCTGGCAATCATAAATGACAGTACAATCGCAGTAGGTAATGATAATGATTACGGACAAACCTGTCCGCTGGCTGATGGAATAGCAATACCCATTGCAGCTGAAAGTCATGTTTTTGTTTTTAGTTTAAAGGGTAAAAACAAATTAACCGATCATCAGTATCCACCTTATTTTACTGCTTCTGTTAATTTAACAGGCAATAACATTACAATAGCTGATGGAGATACACTGCCATCTGTATTGGATAATACGCATTTTGGAAATGTGGCTGTCGGAAGTTCAGTCAATAAAGATTTTAATATTCAAAATACAGGTGCCGTTAATCTTCTGGTGAATGATGTTCACTTTGAAGGAATACATGCAAGCGAATTTTCATTACTCACAACACCTTCTTTCCCTGTTAGTATTTCTGAAGGAAAAATGATATCCATTTCTGTTTCATTCAACCCTTTACAGGGAGGAACAAGAAATGCATTTTTAGTTATCGCAACCAATGATCCGGCTCATCCTGTTTATAAAGTTAAGCTGGAAAGTGAAGCCACCTTTACTACAAATATTCAAACCGCCGCTAAAACAGAACGGCTTAAAATATATCCGAATCCTGCGAATGATTATATAACTGTAGAAGGACAATTTGAAATGAATGAACCGGTAAACATGCGTTTGTTTAATCTTCAGGGAAAAGAAGTTGTTTCAAAAAAAGAAATAGCTGTATCAAATACGAACCAACGCTTTGAAATAAATACCGGTTCACTGAGTAATGGAGTTTATTATGTGGAGATAGGTAATGAAATAGTAAAGAGCAGGGTAAAAATAGCGGTGATTCATTAAAACATGTTTATGACTTTATAAGAATGAAAAAAATTATAGTTACAACCTTTATTCTTACGGCCGCCTGTTTTGTTTTTTTTTCTTTTAAGAATAATAATTCCGAAACAGTCTATTTTTTGTATTATCAACAAAAACTGTTGGATTTTCAAAAAGAACAGGAAGAACTGATCCGGTTAATTGAAAAGAGTGATCTGTCATCTGAGAGTGATATTACAAACATTCACAATAAGATATATGATGTAAGAAAGCGGATGAAAGGGATGGATATATGGTTAAGGTACCTGGAACCCATTGCTTATAAAAAGATAAATGGTCCGTTGCCTGTTGAGTGGGAAACAGAAGTATTTGAAAAATTTGAAAAACCCTATAAACGCGAGGGTGCAGGATTAACGCTGGCAGATCTGTATCTGGCAGAAAACGAAATTGAAAAAAAACAATTACTGGGTCTGATTCAGCAATCATTGCAAGCAGGTCATATTTATGAACAGGATTCTATTACCGATAATTTAAAAACACCGGATCATTTTTTTCTTAGCAATC
This sequence comes from uncultured Chitinophaga sp., assembly GCA_964568515.1. Classification (GTDB taxonomy): domain Bacteria; phylum Bacteroidota; class Bacteroidia; order 2-12-FULL-35-15; family 2-12-FULL-35-15; genus 2-12-FULL-35-15. The sequence goes on from CAZMRM010000110.1 coordinate 7,458, forward strand.
GTTTATTTATTCTCAACCTGGCAGCCATCTATACAACAGGATTTGAATGTCCGGATACTACAGCGGTCATTCCCGAACTCAGGTCCATGTTAAACGATGTATTAGCTGTTTACACATCTTTTAATCAAACGTTTACTGATAAACCAATCGATGACGCTTATTTATCCTTATTCAAGAATGCAATAGGTTTTGTGAGTACCCAATCTTCTGCTTATAGTGAGTTCGATCATTTTACTTTTATTAAAAAGTATGTAAATTCTTTATTTTCGATGAACCAGGAGTTCATCAGAAGGTACCGGGTTAGCAGTAAAAGTTATGTAGATTATTCGCTCACCAAAGCAAGTACATCTATTTTTAGTAAAAATTTGTACAGCGGTCAGAACACCAAAGGTATTTTTCTGAGGGTAACAGAAGAGAAGGTTTTATCAGAAATAGATGCTATGGGTAAGTTATTGTTTTATGATCCCATTCTATCCGGAAATAATGAACGAAGTTGCATTTCCTGCCATAATAGTGAGAGTTTCTTTACAGATAATGTTTCTCAAACGGCCTTTCAATTTAATAAGACTGACAGATTGGAGCGAAATACTCCATCATTATTGGGAACCCCTTATAATCATTTATTAATGGCAGATGGAAAACATTTTTCGATGAAAGATCAGGCTATTGCCGTAATTACCAATAAAGAAGAAATGAACGCCGATGAAAAAGAAGTGATGAAAAAAATTCTGAGTTGTAAAGTGTACAAAAAAAAATTTACTGAATTTTTATCATATACACCACAGGAAAAGGAGATAAGCATGGAACATATTACTTCCGCTCTTAGCTTTTATTACGGTAAATTCAGTATGTATGATTCCCCATTTGATGAAGCGATGAATTCGGATAAAAAATTAGCAGAAAATGTTCAAAAAGGTTTTAACATTTTTATGAGTAAAGCTCAATGTGCAACTTGTCATTTTGTTCCTCAGTTTAATGGAGTAAAACCACCTTATGTAGGATCTGAGTTTGAAGTGTTGGGAGTTCCTAAGGATACACTGTATACAGAAGTAAGTGCCGACAAAGGCAGATATCTTCTGAATGCAGCAGATGAAACGGCTAATGCATTCAGAACCGGCACAATTCGGAATGCTTCAAAAACCGGCCCCTATATGCACAATGGAGTATTCAAAGATTTAAATCAGGTTATTGATTTTTATGATGGAGGTGGCGGCAATGGACATGGATTAAAAGTGAGTAATCAAACATTATCATCTGATTCCTTGCATTTAACTACAGGAGAAAAACAAGCGTTGATTTCCTTTATAGAATCCTTGACTGAAAATATAAAATTTGAGCTGCCCCCTGCCGGGTTACCCGGATCCTCCATTTCCATACTGAATGATCGTAAAATAGGTGGTACTTATTAAAGCTTTTATAAATGAAATTTTGTTCTGTCATAACTTATTGTCTAATAATTGTTTTTTTAATGCAGTGTAAAGCACAGGCCGATATTGGATATGAATTACCAGAGGCCATGATAGCCAGTGCAAAGATAGAGTATGCAAAACAATGCGAAAAAGGTAAAATATTGTATGAAATTACTTGTTCACAATGTCATAACATGAAAGAAGGAAGAAAGAAAATTATTCCGGATTTTACTCCCGAACAATTGGTAGGTTATGAATTAAGAATTATCAATCCCGAGCATGAAAGCGGGATTCCTGAAACAGCTGTATCAACAGAGGAATTAGGATACATTATGACTTTTTTGAATTATAAGAAAAAGAGCGGAAAGGTATTTGTTTCTTCTAAAAGTAAGGAGTTATAAATTCAGTTCGTATCCTTATCTTCTTCCTGTTCTTTCTCCGAAGCCGGATCTTCTTCTTTTTTGGTTGCAGGCGGTTTTGCTTCGCTTTTCAAAAATAAGAGCAACGGAGCGATAAATTTAGGATAGGCTTCTATGTGGGGTAAATGACCAACATTATCAATTTCAACCAGCTGGGAATAAGGGATTTTTTTTGCTGTTCGTTTACCAAGTTCCGGATAATTCCCCAATTTACTTTTTACCTCTTCAGAGGTTTTCAGGTTTACCAAAGCTGTTCGATCCCTTTGTCCGATAATGAGTAAAGTAGGGACCTGAATATTTTCAAATTCGTAGCAAACGGGTTGAGTAATAATCATGTCAGTAGTTAGTGCCGCATTCCAGGCTATTCTGGGATAATCAGGGTTCTGTGTCCATCCCGCAAGTATATTCACCCATTCGTCATATTCAGGTTTCCAATGATCACCGTAATAATTAGTCAGTTGATAATCTTTGATCCGGTCATAATTTTGTTTTAGTTCTTTTTTATAATTTTCATCGATGGACAAATAAGGAACGTTCACTTTATAATCCTCCAATCCGATTGGATTTTCCAGGATCAGTTTTTTTATCATTTCAGGATACATGAGTACAAAACGCGTTGCCAGCATTCCACCCATGGAGTGTCCCAGCACCGTGACAGCCGGTATTTGTAATGAATCGAGTATCAGTTTGGTATTCATTGCAAGCAATTGAAAGGAGTAGTGAAGATGTTCGGGTTTTGAGGATTTTCCAAAGCCTATCTGATCAGGCATAATTACACGGTAACCTGATTTTGAAAGATCCAATGCTGTTTTTTTCCAATATGCCGAACAAAAATTTTTTCCATGTAAAAGCAGTACCACGTCACCATTCGCCTTTTTGGGAACTAGATCCATGTAGGCCATTTTCAGATTTTCATTTTGCAAGTTCAGGGTAATGTAGCTTACAGGGAAAGGATAATCAATATTTTCCAGGTTGGGTGCAACCGGTTTGATTGCTGGTTTTGATTTGTTGGTACTATTTTTAATTTTCTTTAATGGCTCTGGCTTTTGAGCAAATACAGCAGAAACAGATAAAAGAAGCAAAATGGAAATACGGGTTAATTTCATTGTTACATTTTTTAATAAGAGTCAGGTTCAAATTAAACAACTTCACAAAACAAAATTATACTGGTAAGTTACAAAATAAATCAAGAATGGAAATAATTGATTTAATTTTAGAAAAAAATCCTGATG
>CAZMRM010000111.1:0-3549 GCA_964568515.1 uncultured Chitinophaga sp.
CCAGCAGGAACTCGACCGAAGAAGGCCTGGTCAATCTCATATTGTGACCCAACGTAAAGAAGGAGATAAGGTAGAGTTTTTATCCGGAATTTATGAAGGTAAAACCACCGGAACTTCAATCGGGTTTATTATTCGTAATGAAAATCAGAAATCCACAGATTATGAGCATAATAAAGATGTTTACCGGCCATCCCATGCTGATTATACATATGATGTCAAGTATGGAATAAGGGATCACAGACGAGGACGCAGGTCCTCGGCACGTGAAACAGTTTGCAGAGTGGTAGCAGGTGCCATTGCAAAGCTGATATTGAAACATGCCGGAATAGAAATAACCGCATATACTTCACAAGTGGGTGAAATCACACTTCAAAAAGATTATCAACAGCTGGATCTTGGAAAAATAGATTCAAACATTGTAAGATGCCCCGATCCAGCCATTGCTGATGAAATGATTCAGAAAATTGAGCAGGTAAGAAAAGCCGGTGATACCATTGGAGGAGTTATATCCTGTGTTGTGACAGGTGTACCGATCGGATTGGGAGAACCTGTTTTTGACAAGCTGCATGCCGACCTTGGTAAAGCCATGTTAAGCATTAATGCTGTCAAAGGCTTTGAATACGGAAGTGGCTTTGAAGGAAGCAAATTGCTTGGTTCTCAACATAATGACACATTTATTGCTTTGAATAATAAGATTAGTGTAAAAACAAATCATTCGGGAGGCATTCAGGGAGGTATTAGTAATGGAGAAGATATTTATTTTCGTGTTGCTTTCAAACCCGTTGCTACACTTATACAAAAACAAATGACAGTTAACTCGAAAGGTGAGGAAGTGGAAATGATGGGGAAAGGAAGACACGATCCCTGTGTACTGCCACGTGCCGTGCCTATTGTGGAAGCAATGACAGCCATTGTCCTTACCGATCACCTGCTGCGTGCGAATACGGTTAAAATGGACTTTCTCAAAACAAATTTTTGATTGACCAGAATAAAACGGATTCCGGTTTTTCTCTCTTTTATCTATGTTCTCTTATGGAGTGATGGGTTTCAAAACAATATCTCACGCTATTTGATTATCAGCATCTTTAAAACACTTTTCTTTTGTGCAATTAAAGGCAGGAGGGTTGTCTGTGAAAAAATAACATCACTTTTTGGACAAAAGATCAGCGTGCTTGCTATTAATTTTATTTTTGTGACTAGTAAAATAGCATAAATCCGTATATTCATTACCTCGTATTTAGAAACTAAAACAATTCGTCATGACAGAAACAGTAAAAAGAAAAAGTCTACCAGGAAGAATATTAAAATGGTTTGGTATTATTCTGCTGCTACTCATTGTTTTAATCATTTCTGCTCCGTTCCTGTTTAAAAAACAAATTGTTCAGTTCGTGAAAGACACTGCTAACAAGGAGCTGAATGCAAAAGTAAACTTCGGTGATTTCGACCTGTCATTATTTCGGTCTTTTCCCGACTTTTCCCTTTCGGTGGACAATGTAACTATTGCAAACATCGGTGAGTTTGAAGGAGACACTTTACTATCTGCCAAAAATCTGAGTGTTGGACTCAATCTGATGAGTGTTATAAAAGGTGATAAATATGAGATCAATGAAATTGTATTAAATCAGCCAAGGATACAGGCAATTGTTTTAAAAAACGGAAAGGCCAATTGGGATATCACCAAACCTTCCGCAGATACAACAAAAGAAACCCCTTCCGATTCCAAACCCTTTAAGATGGGACTGAAAAAGTTTGAAATAAAAGACGGATACATTTTATATGATGATGCATCGTTGACATTCAAAACAGAATTGATTGGAATGAATCATAATTTAAAAGGTGATTTTACAGAAGATGTATTTGATATAGAAACATTGCTGGAAGTAGAAAAAATGGATGTGTTGTATGAAGGCATCACTTACCTGAACAAAGTAAAAACACGATTAAAAGCGACCATTAACGCCAATATGCCACAATTTAAATTCACTTTCAAAGAAAATGAAATTTCTTTAAATGAATTGACACTGGGGCTCGATGGTTCTTTTGCTATGCCTAAAGACGATATGGACATGGACCTGAAATTCAGAGCCAACCAAACCGAATTCAAAAATATTCTTTCGTTGATACCTGGTGTTTACACAGCCGACTTTAAAGATGTAAAAACTTCCGGAAAATTATCATTGGATGGTTTTGTGAAAGGAATTTATAACGATAAGAAAATGCCTGCATTTGGAGGAAAATTAATTATCAAGGATGCGATGTTTAAATATCCATCACTTCCAAAATCAGCAAACAATATTTTTGTTGACCTGGATGTGAACAATAAAACAGGGGTTCCGGATGCAACAATTATTGATCTAAACAAATTTCATGTAGAGCTGGCAGGCAATCCTGTGAATGCATGGTTGCATGTTTCCACCCCGGTGTCGGATGCAAACATTGATGGAGAGGTAAAAGCAAAGATCGATTTAAATAGTATGAAGGATATTGTTCCTCTGGAAAAAGGAGACGCATTATCGGGTTTGATCAGCGCAGATATACGAATGAAAGGAAGGATGTCTGCAATAGAAAAGCAACAGTATGAAAAATTTGATGCGAGAGGACAATTAAGTGTATTGGACATGAATTATAAGTCGGCATCATTAAATTATCCTACAACCATAAGCAAATTGTATTTAAACTTTACACCACAGTTTGTTGAATTAACTCAATTACAGGCTAAAGTAGGGAAAAGCGATTTTGACATGAAGGGTAAAATAGAAAACTTTCTTCAGTATGCCATCAAAGATGAATTACTGAAAGGAGCATTTGTGCTTAATTCCAACATGATCGATTTGAATGAGTTCATGACTACTGAGGAAACTGCTCCAAAAGCACCCGAAGAAGAAACACCCATGACAGTTATTGAAGTACCTTCCAACCTGGATGTAAATTTAACCGCAACTATCGGTAAATTAATTTATGATAATCTTACTCTTTCGGTCATTTCCGGTGGTATTGGAGTGAAGAACAGTGAAGTAAGCATGAATAATTTAAAAGCAACAGCATTGGATGGAAGCATTGCTATTAATGGAATTTATGCAACACAAAATGTGAAAAAACCAACGGTTGATTTTGATCTGGACATCAGTAACTTCGATATTACCAAAACATTTGAAACATTCAATACCGTTAAAAAGCTTGCACCAATCGGAAAGTATGCAAAAGGAAAGTTCGGGACCCAATTGAAATTTGCAAGCACATTGGATGAACACATGTCACCTGTGTTGAATACATTAACCGGAGGAGGAAAATTACAGACCAAAAATGTTGTGGTAGAAGGATTTGAACCAATCAACAAGTTGGCAGATGCCTTGAAACAGGAAAAATACAAACGTCTTACTTTTGAAAATGTAAATGCCAGTTACAAATTTGTAAATGGAAGGGTAGAGCTGGATGAAATGCCGGTTAAACTTGGAAACATGTCAGCTCAGGTCAAAGGTTCAACAGGGTTTGATCAAACCATTGATTATACCTGGAAATTGGAGGTTCCACGTGCAGAATTGGGCTCTC